>CACZSJ010000021.1 GCA_902783825.1 Oscillospiraceae bacterium
ACCTATCACGACTCCTGCCACCTGTGCAGAAGCCTCCATGTCACGGAAGAACAGCGTGAGCTGCTCCGCCACACCAAGGGCGTGGAATTCGTGGAAATGGCCGACCATGACAACTGCTGCGGCTTCGGCGGCTCGTACTGCGTGCTGTATCCGGAGATTTCCGCACCCATCCTGGAGAACAAGATCAACCACATCAAGGAATCCGGGGCGGACGTGGTCGCGGTTGACTGCCCGGGCTGCATGATGCAGATCCGCGGCGGCCTGGACGCGAGAGACCTGGACATCAAAGTAAAGCATACTGCCGAAATCATCGCGGAAAAGAGAGGCCTTGTGTAAGCCTCAAAAGACTTCCGCCCTTTGGCATCGGCAGAGAACGGGAGAGGTTGTATGAGCGAAGCAAAGCGTTTGCTTTCATCGGAGCTGCCGCTGGACGCGGTGCAGGGCAAGATCCGGGAGATCACCAGGCATTCGCTGGCCGGAACCCCGGTGGGGGAAGTCCTGGACGACGTGCTCGGCAATCCCGGGAAAATGCTCCGCCCCATGTTTCTGCTGCTGTGCGGCAGTCTTGGGCCGGCGTATGAAGCCCGCCTGGACCGCCTGTGCATGCTGGCCGCTATGGTGGAGCTGACGCATCTGGCCTCTCTGGTTCACGACGATATCGCCGATAACGCGCAGTTTCGGCGGGGAAAGCCTTCCATTCAGGGCAAGTACGGAAAATGTGCGGCGATTTACGCAGGCGACCTGCTGATTTCCCGCATCAACCTCTGGCTTGCCAAGGAGGGCATGGACGAAGCGGCACAGCTGGTCTCCACAGCCATTGAGAATATGTGCTTGGGAGAGATCGGGCAGGAGCGCTGCAAGTACCGGCCGGATGTGACCCGGGAGGAATACCTGGTGAACATCGGGGGCAAGACCGCCTCGCTTTTTCAGACGGCCTGCCTGCTGGGCGCGCGCGAAGCTGCCTGTTCGGACAAGGTCTGTGAAACCCTGTCCGCCCTTGGGCGCGAAATCGGCATTCTGTTCCAACTGCGTGACGACCTGCTGGACTTCGATTCCACGGAGGAGCAGGAGGGCAAAGAGCTGCACAAGGATTTCCGGGATGGGATCTATACCTTGCCGGTGATCCACACGATGGGGCTTGCGGAGGGCCGAGAGGTTCTGCTGCCCCTGATGGAGCGCAGCCGCTGTGAAACGCCCAGCGAAGCGGAACTTATGCGCATGGAGGAGACGGTCAGGGCCTGCGGCGGCATCACCGCCGCCCACCAGGAGATCCGCCGGCGGGCTGACGCCTGCCTGGCGCTTCTGGACAGCCTGCCGGACTCCGGCGCCACGGACGACATGAGGGAGATGCTGTATGGACTCTGTCAAGTCTGAAACTGCAAGAGGATCCGGCGGCCTGAAGGCGGCTTTGCAGCTGGCTTCACCGGGCTCCTGGATCGCCTCCCTCGCTCCGGCCTTGTTCGCCTTGCTGTTTTGTGCCCTGCGAGGCTATCCCGTGGGCCTGATTCGCGGCTTGCTGCTGCTCTTGGCCTGTGTGCTGCTGCAGAGCGCGGTCAACACGTTCAACGAGTATTTTGACTTTGTCAAAGGCACCGACAGCGTGGACGACTGCCTGGAAAGAAGCGACGCGACCCTGGTCTACGGAGACGCCGATCCCAAGAACGCCTTTCTTCTGGGCTTTGTGTATCTGGCAGCAGGCGCCGTTTTCGGCTTGCTTGCCTGCCTGGGAAGAGGCCTGCTCCCTCTGCTGATCGGTGCGATCGGCATGCTGGTGGTGTGGTCCTATTCCGGCGGGCCCAAGCCCCTGTCCTACCTCCCCCTGGGAGAGTTGGTCTCCGGCCTGACCATGGGCGGCGCCATTCCTCTGGGAATTGCCGCCTGCGCCGACGGCGCGCTGCATCCGGAAATCCTGTTTTTCAGCCTGCCGCTGATTCTCGGAATCGCGTTGATCATGATGAGCAACAACGGCTGCGATATCGAGAAGGACCGGCGCGCAGGACGCAGAACCCTTCCGCTGCTGCTGGGAAGAGACCGCAGTCTCCGCCTCTATCGCACTCTGTGCGGGATCTGGATCGGCATGCTGTGCCTGTTTCCCATCTGGCTGACGGGCTTTGTGGGACTCTTGAGTCCGCTGCTGCTGTTCCTGCTGGGCAAGGCCGTGATTTCCCGCCTGTTTTCTCTGCGGCTTTTGCCGGGAGAGCGGATCCAGCAGATGAAGAGCGTTGTGGGCGTCAACATCCTGGGCGCGTTCGCTATGATAGCAGCCCTTGCGGCGAAGCTGATCCTGGTGGCGCTGCATGGCTGAGACGTCGAAGCGCAGCCGGGTATTCCGGATTTTTGAGAGCATCGCCGGGGACTATGATCGGGCCAATGCCCGCATCAGTCTTGGCCTGCACAAGAGCTGGAAGCGTATGCTGATCCACAGGCTGAGCCGATCCGCCGCCCCAGGCGGAGCCGTGCTGGACCTTTGCTGCGGCACGGGAGACATCGCCATCGCCCTGGCAGAGGCACGAAGCGATCTGCAGGTGACAGGCGTGGACTTTTCGCCTGCCATGCTTGCCAGAGCCGAGGCCCGGGGTCAGGGAATGGAAAATCTCCGTTTCCAGCGGGGCGACGCCATGTCGCTGCCCTTCCCGGATGCGTGTTTTTCAGCTGCGGCGATCTCCTTTGGCCTGCGCAACACCGAGGACTATGCCCAGGTGCTGCAGGAAATGCGGCGGGTCACGGTCAGCGGCGGACAGGTATACTGCCTGGACTCTCTTGTTCCCGACAGCAGATGGATCAGACCCTTTTACCGTTTGTATTTCAAGCATCTTATGCCCCTGCTCGGCGGCGGGCTTGCTCACCGGAGGGAGTACCTCTGGCTCAGTGAGTCCACGGAGGCGTTTCTCAGCCGCCGGGAGCTGGAGGCGCTGTTTACACGCTGCGGCCTAAGCGGCGTGGCATCCAAAACCCGGATGTTCGGCGCCTGCGCCCTGGTCTGGGGCAAGAAACCATAAACGCATTTTCCCATTCCTGCATATCAACACGGCAGAAAAAGAATTAGAAGGAGGAAAACCATGAGCGAGGAAAAATTAGACGCCATAATCGTAGGTGGCGGCCTTGCCGGATGTTCCGCGGCCATTGTCCTGGCGAAAGCGGGACTGGAGGTGCTCTTGATCGAGCGCGGTGACTACTGCGGCGCCAAGAACATGACCGGCGGACGTCTCTATGGACACAGCCTGGAAAAGATTATCCCGAATTTTGCTGAAATTGCGCCTATCGAGAGAGTTGTGAAGAAGGAGCAGGTCTCCTTGATGACCAAGGACGGCGCGCTGGATATCGGCTACCGCTCTGCCAAGCTGAGCTCGGAGCCTGAGAATGCCTCCTACACGGTGCTGCGCGGCGAGTTTGACACTTGGCTGGCCCAGCAGGCGGAGGAAGCCGGCGCCATGCTCCTCGCCCCCATTCTGGTGGATAAGCTGCTGGTAGAGGATGGCAAGGTCGTGGGCGTTGAGGCCACGGGCGACCAGCTGTACGCTGATGTGGTCATTCTGGCGGACGGCGTCAACTCTCTGCTGGCCCAGCAGATCGGCATGAAGCCGGAGCTGGAGCCCCATCAGGTGGCCGTCGGCGCCAAGGAAGTCATTCGCCTGGGCGAGGACGTGATCAACGAGCGCTTCGGCCTGCGCGGCAACGAAGGCGTGTCCTGGCTCTCCTGCGGCGATCCCAGCGACGGCAACTTCGGCGGCGGTCTGCTCTACACCAATAAGGACTCTGTCTCCGTTGGTGTTGTCGCCACCCTGAGCGACATTGGCCACTCGGATCTGTCGGTACCCGAGATGCTGGATCGCTTCAAAGAGCATCCGGCCATCGCCCCCTACCTGGAGGGCGGTAAGAGCATCGAGTACTCTGCCCACCTGGTTCCCGAAGAAGGCCTGGCCATGGTGCCGGAGCTTTACCGGGACGGTGTGCTGCTCACCGGCGATGCGGCTGGCTTCTGCATCAACCTGGGTTACACCGTGCGCGGCATGGACTTCGCCATTGAATCCGGCCGTCTGGCTGCTGAGGCTGTTCTCCGTGCCCGCGAGCTTGGCGACTTCAGCGCCCAGACCCTGTCCTACTATAAGACCCTGGTTGACAACAGCTTCATCATGCGCGATATGAAGCAGTACAAGGGCTTCCCGACGCTTCTGACCCAGCGCGCGATCTTCGAGGATCTGCCCGAGATCGCCGACGATATCGCTGGCAAGCTGTTCACCGTGGACGGCAAGCCCGGCGACAGCGTCATCATGTACGCAGTCAATCTGATCGCGAAGAGGACCAGCGCGAGAGAACTCGTGGATGGTATCACGAAGATTCTGGAGGCGTTCTGATATGAGGAAAATGACAATTGACGACAAGTTGGGTCTCAACAAATTCAATGTGGATGAGAGCTACTCCCACATTGACGTTGACCTCGACTACAAGGACGAGGCGGAAATCCGCAAGCTGCTCCTGGCCTGCCCCGCAGAGTGCTACAAGTACGAGGACGGCAAGCTGCTCTTTGCCCACGCGGGATGCCTTGAGTGCGGCACCTGCCGTGTGCTCTCACACGGCAAGATCGTGACCGCGTGGAGACATCCGAACGGCAACTTCGGCGTGCAGTTCAGACACGGCTGATCGCAAGGCCTGATTTTCTCCCAAAGTCATGGGACCATGAGCCATGCCGGGTAAGTCCGACATGGCTCATTTTATCAGGCGGCGCAACCCGTTTCGGATCGGGGCCGGAAAAGACCGGAAGGATCCGCTTCATCCATGTTTTGGAGGTATGCAATGGGCAGAATCATCATTCTTACAGGCAAGGGGGGCGTGGGCAAAAGCTCCGTGGCCGCGGCGCACGCGCTGCGTTCGGCCCAGGAGGGAAAGCGCACCCTGCTTGTCAGTACGGACATGGCGCACAACCTGGGAGATATCTTCCGCTGCCAGGTGGGCGGGAAGGAGACAAAGCTGGGAGAGCAGCTCTTCGCCCTGGAGCTGGATCCGGAGGAAATCCTGCGGCGGGAGTTCCCTGAAGCTGCGCGCGCCCTGACCAAGCTCTTTCTGGGCAGCAGCGTCGCGGAAGCGGAGGGGGAGCTGTTTATGCTCCCGGGCTTTGAGAATCTGTTTTCCCTGCTCAGCATCGCCAGACTCTACCGGGAGGGGCGCTATGAGCGGATCATCGTGGACTGCGCGCCCACGGGAGAGACGCTTTCCCTTCTCAAGCTCCCGGAGCTGCTGTCCTGGTACATGGAGAAATTTTTCCCCGTGGGCAAGACCATGGTGCGGGTGATGTCTCCCATTTCCAAGCTGCGGTACAAGGTGGAGCTGCCCAATCGGGACGCCATGGACGAGATCGGAAGACTCCATCAGGAGCTGGTGGCGCTGCAGGCCTTATTGAAGGACGGCGAAATCTGCACGGTGCGCCTGGTCTGCACCCCGGAAAAGATGGTGGTGGAGGAGAGCAAGCGCAGCTATATGTACCTCAACCTCTACCGCTACCAGGTGGACGGCGTGTTCATCAACCGGGTCCTGCCGCCTGCGGAGGACAATGCCTTCCTTGGCACCTGGCACGAGATCCAGCAGCGCTATCTGGAGGAGCTGCATCGGGTTTTTGCCGGCCTTCCCATTCGGGAAATTCCCTGGTATCCGGAGGATCTGCGCGGCGAGGAGGCCATTGCCCGGATGGCGGAGGATCTGCTGGCGGGCGAGGAGGACTTTTTCTCCGTGCGCTGCCAGGTGGAAAACGAGGAATATGAGAAGATCGACGGCGGATGGAGGCTCCGCCTCCGGCTGCCGGGCGCCGGCGAGGAGGACTTGTCTGTGGCCTGCTATGACTTGGATCTGGATGTGGCAGTGGGCAATCAGCTCAGGCGCATCCCCCTGCCGGACGTGCTGCGCGGAGCCAGGATGGGCAAGGCGGAAATCGTCAACGGCGTCCTGTGCGTAGACTTTCAGATGGCAGACGGAGAAGGACGAGAGGGGGCGACGGAGGCGTGAGGATCCTGATTTACACCGGAAAAGGCGGGGTTGGCAAGACCAGCATCAGCGCAGCCACGGCGCTTCGCCTGGCGAGAGCGGGGCGGCGGGTGCTGATCATGAGCACCGACCAGGCCCACAGCCTGTCGGACGCCTTTGATCGGCGCATCGGGCGGGAGATCACGCCGATTTGCCCGGGCCTGGATGCGCTGGAGATCGATCCCGGCCTGGAGAGCCGAAAAGCCTGGGGTGAGCTGCAGGATTACCTGCGGCAGATCATCGTGGATCGGGCCAACGGAGGGCTTGCGGCCGATGAGGCGCTGCTTTTTCCCGGAATGGAGGAGCTTTTCGCCCTGCTGCGGATTCTGGACGTTTACGATGCGGGGAATTACGACGTGCTGCTGGTGGACTGCGCCCCCACGGGGGAGACGCTTTCTCTCCTGCGCTATCCCGAGCGGCTGAGCGTGCTGGCCGACCGGCTGCTGCCCTCCGTGCGCTCGATGACGAAAGCCTTTGGCGGGCTGATTTCCCGCAAGACCTCGGTGCCGAAGCCCCGGGATGCGGTGTTTGAGCAATTTGATGTGTTGGTCAAGCGTCTGGACCGACTGCAGAAGATCCTGCGGGATCGGGCCCAGTGCTCCATGCGCATCGTTATGACGCCGGAGAGAATCGTCGTGGGAGAGGCACGCCGGGCATACACTTGGCTGCAGGAGTATGATTTCGGCGTGGACGCAGTTTTTGTCAATCGCATTTACCCTGCGGAGGCCATGCGCGGCGCCTTCCATGCCTGGCTGCAGGTGCAAGAGGAAAACCTGACCTATGCGCGGGAGAGTTTTCCGGATCAAAAGCTGTTTCTCCTTGAGCTGCAGCCCCATGAGCTGAGCAATCTGGAGGCGCTGGAAGAGGCGGCGGAAAAGCTGTACGGCGATGAGCTGCCCGATGCGGTCTATCTGCAGGAAAGCGCCCTGCGCATGGAAGACGAACAGGGGACCCGGATCCTGATCTTTCGTTTGCCCTACGCCCAGCGCCAGGAAATCGAAGTGAGGCAGGAGGGAGCGGATCTTCTGCTGAAGGTGCGCAACGAGCTGCGGCGTTTCCATTTGCCGGACAAGGCCAGTCGAAGGAAGATGAGCTCCTGGGAGTATCAGGACGGAGAATTGCGCGTCCGGATGGATTACGATTGATCCACCCACGAAAACAGCGAGGTGGCTGCAAAACAGCCGCCTCGCTGTTTTGCACAAAAAACAAAGTGTGGTTTTAGTGATTTGTAGAGTTTTTGCTTGAAAAACACGCACAACACCCTTGTGCTGAGATGCGGAATGTGTTATAATAATCGTAAGCTTTCGAGAACAAGAATGGCATCGAAGGCAAACAGGAAGCGCAAAGGAAAAAACGCAGAAGGGCCCTTCTGCATGCTTTCCCAAAGGAAAGCATGATGGGTTTTTCTTCTCGAATCCGGAGTGGCTTTCCAATTACGAAGGAGGAAAATATGAAAAAGCTTCTCTCTCTGCTGCTTGCGCTGGTCATGATTTTTGCCCTGACTGCTTGTGGCCAGTCTGCCGCTCCCGCGGCGCCTGCTGCTCCCGCGGCTTCGGAACCTGAGGCTGAGGAACCCGCAGGAGACGAAATCACCCTGGACGTGATCATTTGCCAGTACGGACCCAATACCAATGAGTGGTTCCTGGGCTCCGGCATGAACGGCACCAACTTTGTGGACAAGTTTGAAGCCGAGAATCCCGGCGTCAAGCTGAACCTGGACGTGGTTTCCTGGAACGACGTCTACACCGAAGTGGATACCCGGATTGCCAACAACAACGCACCCGACATCCTGAACATCGACGTGTTTGCAAACTATGCCAATGAAGGTCTGCTGATGCCCGTGAAGGATTACTGCCCTGACGAGCTGTTTGGCGACTTCTTCCCGCAGTTCATTGAGCAGTCCGTCATCGACGGTACTGTGTGGGCCGTGCCCGATCTGGCCTCTGCCCGCGCCCTGTTCTACAATGTGGATATGCTGGAAGAAGTGGGCGTTGAAGTTCCCACCACCTGGGCTGAACTGGAAGACGTTTCCCAGGCCATCATCGACTTCTATGATGGCGAAGTGTACCCCTGGGGCATTGACATGACCACCGATGAAGGCCAGGCGGCTTTTGCTTACTACACCTGGGGCAACGGCGGCGGCTTTGTGGATGCCGATGGCAACTGGGCAGTCAACTCCGCGGAGAACGTGGAAGGGATCCAGTTCGCTTTGGGCCTGATCGAAAAGGGATACACCAACCCCAATCCCGCTACCCAGACCCGTTATGACCTGCAGGATATGTTTGCTGCCGGCAAGATGGCCATGGTCATTGCGCCCAACCAGCTCCCCACCTATGTGGCGGATAAGGGCGGCAACATCAACATGGCTACCGCTGGCATCCCTGCCAACGAGGGCAAGACCGGTTCCTCCGTGGGTGTCATGGACCGCGTGATGGCTTTCAAGGATGAATCTGCTCCCGATCAGGCTGCCCGCAACGAGGCTATCGGCAAGTTCCTGACCTTCTTCTACAATCCTGAGAACTATGTGGGTTGGGTCAGCATGGAAGGATTCCTGCCCGCGGTCAACTCTGCGGTTGAGGCTTTGGTCGCTTCCGATCCTTCCTTCGGGGCTTGGCTGGACGTTCTGGGCAGCTGCCAGTTCTATCCTGCCGCCAAGGCCGAGTGGGACCAGGTCAAGCAGGGCGTTATCGCTGCTGAGCAGAATGCGCTCACCGGCGCTGACATCCAGGCTGAGCTGGACGCGCTTCAGGCAGAACTCGCAGGCTGAGCTTAGCGTACCCGGAGCCGGCTGACATCAGCCGGCTCCCTTTTCTATCTGTCGTAGTTAGGGGGACATACCTTGAACACCAGTCTCAACAGAAACAAATGGGAGCCGTATGTGTGGTTGTTGCCCAGTGTGCTGCTGATTGCGATCTTTGTGGTCTTTCCCATTTTAATCGTTTTCAAGCTCTCCTTCAGTGAAATATCAAAAGCTGGTGTTGTGGGGGGCTTTGTCGGCTTTGATAACTATGTGGAGGCGGTGCATTTACCGGCCTTCAAGGTTGTCATGCTCAACACCCTGTACTGGGTGCTTTCGGTGGTGGGCCTGTCTACGATTCTGGGTTTCATCATCGCCATGGTTCTCAACCAGAAATTCCGCGGGCGTAAGATCGCCCGGTCTATCTTGGTTTTTCCCTGGGCGACCTCTCTGGTCATTCAGGCATCGGTCTGGAACTACATCATCAAGTATGAATACGGCAATCTCAATAACGTGCTGCTGAATACGGGCATCATCAACCAGGCTGTCAACTGGCGCTCCAGTTATCCGGTCGAATTTGTCTGGGAATGCGCCGTGGGTATTTTTGTTACCGTTCCCTTTGTCACCTTCTGTGTGCTCTCCGGTCTGCAGTCCATCGACGGCTCCCTCTACGAGGCGGCGACCATGGACGGAGCCGGCTTCTGGAGCAAGCTGCGGCATATCACACTGCCGATGGTGCGCCCCTCGCTGACGGTGAGCACCGTTTTGAATATCATCTACGTGTTCAACTCTTTCCCCATTATCTACACCATGACCAAAGGCGCTCCCGCGCACAAAACGGATACCATGATTACGTACCTGTATATGCTCTCCTTTTATGAGCGCAAGAAAGGGCCGGCAACGGCCCTGTCGGTGATCGGATTTCTGATCCTTTGTTTCTGCGCTGGCGTGTATATGATGACTGTGATGCGAAGGGAGGAAGAACAGTGAATTCTCCTGAACGCAAACAGCAAAACCGACGTTGGCTGCTGATTATGCTGCTGGGCTTGGCTTTGGCGCTGCTGGTGATGAGCATGCCGCTGTACAGCTTTGATGCCAGCGTCTATTCCAAGAAATCTGCCAATACCTTTGTGGGCGATGAGAAGTACCAGGAGGTGCGGGCGGAAGTGGAGGCCCTGGCTCAGGAATACCGGGATAAGGGCTTTGCAGTGGATATCAAGGAAGACGTGCTGGAGCGGGTCAACTCCAAAGGAGAGACTACCTCGCTGATTACCTTCTCCCTCAATCAGAGCTTCAGCAAGAGCATGCTCTCCTTCCTGGGCAAGGGCCTGCCTGCCTCAGGCGCGGTGATGGCGATGCTGCTATGCATCCTGCTGGCGGGCCTGTGGGCCTTGTTTGGCCTGTATGGTACGGAAGACGTTCATCCCCGGTTTCTCCCTAAACGCAGCCGGCATATGCGAAGCGCCGCCTGCGTGGCGGCTCTGCTTGCCATCCTGGCGGTGCCGGCCTTCGTGATGATGAACAACTATGCCTTTTCCCGGCAGCTGGGCCTGTATAACGCAGACTTGCTCCAGGAAGGGCGGGAGCTGTTCTACGCCAAGATGGACTGGCTCCTGTTCGATGGGCAGATGGGCGAGGGGATCGACAAGGCCTTGAGTGGACTGCATTTCCGTTGTTCGGGCATGATCTGGATACTGCTGCCCCTGCTGTTTCTCAGCTTGGTGGCCGGGATCCAACTGCGCTACGGCGCCGTGAAAAACAGCCTGCTGCAGGGTCTGCTGTACGTCTTTGTGGTCGTTGTGTGCCTGGTGACCATCTATCCCTACTATGTCATGCTCATTACCGCCTTCCGCTCCAATGCGGAGACCTTGGATATGTATTTCCTGCACATGTTCCCCACCGAATGGGTCTGGAGCAATCTGACGGATATCATCCACCGAGGGGTGCCGCGCTACCTGCTCAACTCCCTGCTGGTGGCAGGGGGCGCCACGGGAATTGCCATGCTCTGCGGTGTTCCGGCGGCCTATGCTATGGCCCGGATGCGCTTCTGGGGCAAAAAGCCATTCCTGGGCTTCGTGATTATGAGCCAGATGTTTTCTCCGGTAGTGCTGCTGATTGGTATCTCCCAGTTGATGAATACCTTGCGTCTCAACGACAGCGTGGTGGGCCTTATGCTCATCAACGCGGCCTTCAACCAAGCCTTTGCCATCTGGCTGCTGCGAGGTACCTTTGTGTCTATTTCTCCGGAGATGGAGCAGGCGGCACTGATCGACGGCTGCGGTACCCTGGGAGCTCTGACCCGTGTCTTGATTCCCATGGCGGCTCCGGGGATCGTGACGGCGCTGATCTTCGTGTTCATCAACGCCTGGAACGAATATACCATCTCCACGGTGCTGATTTCCACCAGTACCAACCG
>CACZSJ010000022.1 GCA_902783825.1 Oscillospiraceae bacterium
TACCGCACGAAGATGCCGCTGATCATGTAATTATACTTGACCGCGTAGTTGTAATCCTCCACCAGCGTGACCACATTGTCCTTGACCAGCTCCCGGGCCTTCATGCTCAGCTTGCCGTCGCGCACCTTGATGTACTGCAAAGGCATGTACTGCTTGAGCATGCTCATGGGGATCTCCAGATTGTCGATGTTCTCAAAGAGCTTGCGCCGGGCGTCTTCCACGGCGGGGCGGGACATGTAGTAGCGGCTGCGGTCGGAGAAGCTGTACTTGCGCTTGATGGCCTTCTCCTTTTCGCTGCCCGTGTAGTACTTGTTCCAGTTCTTGGGCTCCCGCAGCATTTCCTCCTCCAGCACCTGCCGGAAATGGGAACGCTGGCTCTCATTGTCGATCAGCTCGTCCTCCAGCATGCACAGGGCAAACAGGCCCTCCCGCAGCGCAAAGGTCAGAGCCGGGCCTACCTTGATCACCGCGATGCCGTCCTCCACCATCTGCTTGAGGCTGGCAGGGGACTGATAGTCGGTGGAGTGCCCCTCAAACACGATGTCCGGGTATTTCTTGAGGGTGTTGCACAGCTCCATGGCTTCGGCGTGATTGTAATGGTGAATGGTATCGTCGCCAAACTCCACCCCCGGCTGCACCACCACGGCGATGATGTGCTCCCAGGCGTCGTCCATGCCCAGCTCGTGGAACTTCTTCTTGTAGGCCAGCAGGGTATGCTCAAAATCGGAGGGCGTGGTCAACTCCATGCCTTCGGCCTCGTCCTCGTTGATGCCGCCGGGCACCGGAACCTCGCTGCCGATGACGAAAACCGGGTGCATTTCCTCCGGGTTTTGAGCCTTCATTTCCTGATAGGTTTCCTCGCAGACCTTGTACAGGACGGCGCCCCGCTCGGCGATCACTTCGTCAGACAGACGCTCCGTCCGAGAGTCGTCCCCCAGGCGCATGCTGGTGTCCAGATGGATCTTTTTATAGCCGGCTTTGACGCAGAGGGAAACCAGAACCTTGGCCCGCTCCATGGCCTCCGCCGCGGGCAGGTCCGCCCAGGGCAGCGGGCCCATATGGTCGCCTCCCAGGAAGATCTTTTCCCGGGAAATGCCAAGCTTATCCGCAATGCTGTACACATAGTCAGTGAAATCCTGGGGGGTCATGGCCATGTAGCCGCCCTCCTGGTTGACCTGGTTGGAAGTGGCTTCGATCAAAGGCGTGTCACCAAAGCGCTGGGCCTGGCTCAAAATCGCCTCGATGACGATCTTGTTGGCACAGCAGAACGAGGGGATTCCGGAGAAAATACCGTTTTGCCTCTTGACAACCATTTCCTTCAGCGGATTTTGCATCTTGTGAACCTCCTTTGTTCCTCAGGGGAAGAAGTAGCCATGGATCAGCCTCAAAAACAGATCCATGTCGTGCTCGTAGGTGATTTTCAGGTTCAGCACCGGCGTGGGGATGACCTTCATGGGGATGCCGTGGGCCAGGGCGATGGCTCCGGCAGAGGTCATGCTGGCCAACTCCTCCGGCGTCGCGTTGCGGTAGATATCATAGATCGCGCCGAAGCGGAAGGCTTCCGGCGAGGCGCCGGCCACGATCAGATCCCGCGGCTCCACTTTTTCCAGGAAGCCTTGCGCATCGGTGCGGTACACCGTGTCGTAGTTTTTGCTGGCCAGGGTCGCGCCGCCGCATTCCCGGACAGCCTCCGCCACCAGTGCCACACCCTCCGGATCCAGGTAGGGATGGGTGGCGTCGTGGATCAGCACAACGTCGTCCGCCGCGGCGACGCCCTCCAGCGCACGCAGGCCGTTGAGCACGGAGCCGGAGCGCGTGTCTCCGCCGGCGACCACCTCCCAGGGCAGGCGCAGGACGGTCTTTTCGCACCACTGGCGCACATAGTCCAGCCAGTCCCCGTGGGAGACCACCACCAGCCGGTGGATGCTGGGGGTCTGATCCGCCCGCTGGGTGATGTAGGAAAACAGAGGGCGCTCGTCAATCAGGGTATACTGCTTGGGGCGGTCCTTGCCGAAACGGGTGCCGGTTCCGCCCATCATCAAAAGCATGATGTTCATGGTTGTTCGTTCCTTGTCTTATTCTTTCGGGTGGTTGAGAAGCAGAACCCGCCCTTTGATCTTGGCGCGTTCCTGCAGGACGGAGAGAATCCGCTCCGTATCGTGCAGGGGGATCTGGCAGTGGAACACCGCCGGATCGTAACGCAGCTTGCCGTTGGCAAAGCAGGCGGCGGTCAGGCTCCACTCGTCGCCGGGGAAGGGGGCGCTGCCGGACATCCAGGAGCCGGTAAGCCGAAATTCCTTGCGGTTCATGAGCTCCCACTCCCGCTGGCTGAAGGTCAGATCGCCCGTGGGGGTGCCGATCATGCAGACCTCCGCGTGGTTGCCGGCCAGCTCAAAGGCCAGGCGCATGGTCACCGGCGTGCCGGCCGCCTCAAACACATAGTCAAAGCCGACGCCGTCGGTACAGGCCAGGGCCTGCTCCAGAAAGTCCTCGTCCAGTGTGCTGATCACCGCGTCGGCCCCCAGGCGGGTGGCCACTGCCAAATGCTCTTTGCTGCGGCCGAAGACCACCACGGACTTGGCGCCCAGGATCTTGGCCCACTGGAGGGTGAACAGGCCGATGGTGCCGCCGCCAAGCACAGCCACGTTCTTGCCGCCCTGGTAGTTGGTGCGGCGGACGCCGTGCAGCGCCACGGTGGCAGGCTCGAACAAGGCGCCCTGCTCGTAGGGAATGGCAGGGTCGATCTTCAGGGCGTTGCGCTCCGGCAGGACCACATAGTCCCCAAAGCCGCCCTGGATCCGGGAGCCGATAAAGGTATAGTGCTTGCACTGGGAGTAATTGCCCTGCTGGCAGTCCCGGCACTGCATGCAGGGGATCAGGGGCACGGCGGCCACATGATCGCCCACGGCCAGAGACGTGACGCCCTCGCCCACTTCGGAAACAAAGCCGGAAAACTCATGGCCCAGAACGATGGGGTAGTAGTGGGCGCCGCCGGCGGTGATGCGGGGGATGTCCGAACCGCAGATACCGCAGGCGCAGACGCGCACCTTCACACAGCCGGGCCGCAGCTCCGGCTCGGGATACTCTTCATAACGCAAATCATAGTCGCCGTACAAGACCGCTGCTTTCATAAAAACACCTCACAGCCTTTCGCCGCCGCTGCCCGATCTGCAGAGCAGGAGCAGGCGACAGATCATTACTTTAATAAAGATAATATTACCTTTTCTTTGCCGCCTTGTCAATGATTGCCGCGGCAAACGCACATAATTGGCGGGCAAGCGGGACAGGATAAGGAGAGGGCAGAGAAAAAAACGACAGAAAATCAAAATTTTTTAAAAATCGTGTTGACTTGACATAAGGTTTATGGTATAACATATTACAATTCGGAAACATTTTCCTTCAAATTATCGACTCAATTCGAGGGCAAGCCTTATGCGGATCCAAGACATTACATGGGAGAGAATCCATCTCCATATCATCGGGGAGCTGGAGCCCGGGGAAACCTGGGAGGATTCGCTGCGCTTTTATTTGGTCAACAAGCTGGGCACGGTGGAGACGGCCTTTGCCGCGGAGCGGCTGGGGGAGCGGCGCTTCCGCCTGAGCCTGAATGTGACCAACAGCGGCATCAACCGCTGCATCCGAAACGGCACGTATAAAATATTCGCGGCCAAGGAGGGCGGCGACAGCAGCAGGATCCCCTGCTTCTACGGCAGCTCCGAAACCCTGGCCGGCTGGGGCAGGAATTTCAACTACCGGGGAAACAAGGGCAGCTACTCCATCACCTTTATGGTGGATGAGTACAGCGAGAAGCCGGAGCTGCAGCTGCTGTTTTACAACGCGGAGACCAGCAGCTTTTCCGATCTGCCCGCTCCGGATCCCAACCAGAAGCGCTGCTGCCTGAAAAAACGCATTCGCAAAAAGCTGCGGCCGCTGCTGGTCGCCGTGAAGGATTGGATGTATCGCGTGGTCAGCGCGCTGCCGCACGGCGGCAAAAAACGGGTGCTGTTTCTCTCGGAAAAGGACGAAAAGCTGGCGCTGAATATGGCTGCTATTTATGAGCGGATGCGGGAGCGTGGCTTGGATCAGAGCTGCCAGATCCGCTTTTCCCTGCGCAACAGCGCCGTGAAGCGGTACTCCGCGCTCAGTTCTCTGCGGGTGACGCTGCTGGCGGCCTGGGCGGATATCATCCTGGTGGACGATCATGTGCCCCTGTTTGACCGACTGGTGCTGGGGGAGGACAAGACCCTGATTCAGGTCTGGCACGCCGGCGCCGGCTTCAAGGGCGTGGGCTACAGCCGCTGGGGCCACTACGGCTGCCCCGGCCCCTTCTCCTGTCACCGGCAGTACAGCTACTGCATCTGCGACTCTCAGGGGATCGCGGAGTTCTTCTCGGAGCAGTTTGGGATTCTGGACGAGCAGATCATCCCCACCGGCATGCCCCGCATGGATCGCTATGTGGATCCGGATAACCGCCGGAAGGTGACGGAGGAGCTGTATCAGAAGTATCCCCAGCTGCGCGGGAAAAAAGTAATCCTCTTTGCGCCCACCTATCGGGGACAGAACCGCCAGAACGCCTACTATCCCTACGAGCTGATCGACTGTGAGGATCTGTACCGCTACTGCTGCGAGAACGACGCGGTGGTGCTGTTCAAGATGCATCCCTGGGTGCAGGGCGCGGTGCCGATTCCGGCCCGCCACGCGGATCGCTTTTTCAACATGAACGGATATCGGGACATCAACGAGCTGTTCTACATCACCGATCTGCTGATTACCGACTATTCCTCCAGCATGTATGAATTCCTGCTCATGGGCAAGCCCATGCTGTTCTTCGCCTTTGACAAGAATCAGTTCGCCACGTCCCGGGGCTTCCATCGGGACTACGATTCCAATGTGCCGGGTAAGATCTGCGAGAGCTTTCCGGAGCTGATGCAGGCCATCCGGGAGGAGGATTACCAGTTTGAGAAGGTGGAGCAGTTCCAGGGGCGCTACTTCGATTACACCGACAGCGGCAACTGCGATCGGGTGATCGACTGGCTGATCCTGGGCAATCTGCCCCAGCGCTACCGCCAGGCCCTGGAGGCCAAGCGGGAAGAGGTTCGCCGCATCCGCAGCCTGCGGCTGCCGCAGGCAAAATAAGGGACGCGCGAAGGCGCAAAAAGCAAGCAGGACCGCCGGGAAAAACTCCCGGCGGTCCTGCTTGTAGGCGTGGCACTTGGCGCCGAAGGCGATGAACACCGGCAGGGTGCCGAAGTTATCAATATGATGGGAAACCGGGCCAATGCGCAGGGAGCCCAGATCTGTGATGAGCATGGAGCCGTGGAAGGGGCTGGCGCAGCACAAGGCGGAATTGTTGACAGGGGTAGTGGAATACCGTATACTGATACGGGCTTGGAGAACGCGCAAGAGATAGGGGGAGCCAGCTTTGCGATCCGATAGAATCGCCCTTTGGGACAACGTTAAAGCGAGTTTGATTCTTCTGGTGGTGATCGGGCATTTCGCCGATGTGTATTCCTCCGGGGTGTATAAAAGCGCTTTTCTTTTTATTTATTCTTTTCACATGCCCTTGTTCTTTTTTGTGGCGGGGTTGTTTGCCAAACAGGAAAAGGATTGGGCGCAGCGGCAGGCGCTTGCCTATCTGGCGCTGTATGTGCTGTTGAAGAGCATATTCTTTGCGGAGAAAAGATTGCTGGGGATGTCCGCGAGCTTTGTTCTGCTGAAGGAAAGCGGCCTGCCCTGGTTCATGTTTTCTATGGCCTGCTTCAGCCTGCTTGGCTGGCTGCTGCGCCGTGTTCCGCTCAAGCATCTCCTGCCGATCTGTCTGCTGACCGCCTGCTTTGCGGGATACGATCAGTCTGTGAAAGACTATCTGGTTTTGTCCCGGAACATTGTATACTTTCCCTTTTTCTTGCTGGGGAGCAGGATGGGGAAGGAGCGGCTGCTTCGCCTGCGGGAAAAGCGCGGACTGCGGTGGGCGGCCCTGGGGGTGCTGCTGCTTTGGGCCTTTTTGTGCCTGTACTGCCGGACGCAGCTTTACCCGCTTCGGCCGCTGTTTACTGGGAGAAACCCCTACGGAGACATGAGCTATGGGGCGCTGCGTCGCTTGCTGTGCTACGGGATTGCGACCCTCGTGGGCTTGTCTTTGATTCTGGTCACGCCGGAGAGGCGCTTCCGGCTTTCCGTGCTGGGTCAGCGGACGCTGCAAATCTATTTCTGGCACTATATTGTGCTGTTTGTACTTATGTATGGGAAGCTTCACACATATCTGTGCCGCACACCGGCGGGCAAAATCGCCTGGCTGCTTCTGGCGGTGGCATTGTGCCTTGCTCTGGCCTGGCGGCCATTTGGCTTCCCGGCGCGTACGATCATGGATACGGCCAGAGGGACGGGGACGGAGAAAAGCTGAACAAAGCAAGATTGCCGGCACGGGGCAAAAGAAAATCGCCGTCGCATCCCAAAGGGGGATGCGGCGGCGATCGGCTGTTTGAGGGGAAAAGCTCAGAACACGTCTTCTCGGACCCGGGTGGGGGGCGTTTCCACGATTTCGGGGTGCTTGAACAGATAGCGGAAGGCCTGGAGCATCTGGGCATAATAATTTCCGTCCACGATGCCCTCGTCCAGCACCAGCTTGGTATCGACGTACTTGCGGTCCTGAACCTTCCCGTGACGGTCCAGCTCGTAGGCGTGGCGCTTGGCGCCGAAGGCGATGAACACCGGCAGGGTGCCGAAGTTATAAATGTGATGGTAA
>CACZSJ010000023.1 GCA_902783825.1 Oscillospiraceae bacterium
ACGATCCTGATCGGTATGGGGCTGAATATGCTGGGCGCGGTCCGGGATCGGATCCGGGTGGCCAATATGTTGCCTGCCATCTTTCTGCCTTTGCTGTATTTTCCCATCGCCGACTGGCTGAGCCGCCTCTTTGTATCGTAGAATATGGCACAAATCCCGACGTTTTTAAGACGTCGGGATTTGTTTTGAAAAATTACAGAAAATTTCAAATAGGTTGCAAGAGTCCTACTCGGGATGTGCTTCTTGAAAGGGATGATCTGATCACCACGGATCTGCCAAATTATCTGGAAATTGAGCGCAGCAAGAGTTCCCTCACGGTGACCATCACCGCCCAGGACGACCTGGAGGGCTTAACGGTGACCACAGAAGAAAATGCGGGTAATGTCACTGTGAATCCGCGCCAACCGGAAAAGCGCGCGCTGCAGGCAGGGGAGACGACGACCGTCAGGTTTACCTTCTCCAATGTTAGCATCGTGGGCAATCTCCTCAACTCGAGGCTGAGCTTCACAGCGACGGTTGGAGAGGATACGGTAGTCCAGTATCTGGATTTGTATGGTAAAGTAGTACCTGCGGTGAACCTGGAGTATAAGGCGGATGAGAACTCATATTGGATGAGTGCCGAATTGGAATTGGGCTACACGGAAAGCCCCGTGTGGAGCTTTGTCGTCACAAATCCCTCTCAGACGACTCCGGTTGAGAACATCTTTGCATCTTTTTCACCGGATTGGGAATCTATCGGCTCAGTGGAAACCCTTGGGATTTTGATGGGCAAATCCACCTTGCAGCCGGGCGAGTCGACTACGCTGACCATTCATCCTCCCCTGGGGTTGACTGACGGCGACTACAGTGTCAATCTTTACTTAAACTGGGGCAACGGCAGCCGTACCTACATGGATTGGATTGAGTTTATTGTTAGTGGGGACTACGAGATCCTGATCAGTGTGTCGGAGACTGTGGGCGGCCCGCAGCTTGCCGGCAGCGAGTTTCGCTTCATGGACCCTGTCCCCGGCTATCCCTATGATTACAGCTGGACGCAGGAAAATGAACCCAAAGTATTAAACTTGCCCTCGGGAACCTACAGGATTATCCAGACCAGCTGCATCGAAGACTAAACACTAAAAAGCAGAGGGACGCTCGTTTGAGCGTCCCTCATTTCTCGTCTCTGTGCGATAAATAGGCGGCGGGCCCTTCCGTATACAGATCCTGTCCTTCGCTGTCAATGGCGACCAGCAGGGGCATATCCCGCACCTGCAGCTCACGGATCGCTTCACAGCCCAGATCCTCCCAGCAAATCAGCCGAACATTCTCCACACAGGCCGCCAGCAGTGCTCCGGCGCCACCCGGTGCGGCCAGGTATACTGCGCCCCAGCGGCGTATGGATTCGCGAACGGCGGGGGAACGATCCCCTTTACCGATCATGACGCGCAGTCCCTGCTCCAACAGGCGGGGGGTGTAGCTGTCCATGCGGCCGGAAGTGGTTGGGCCGGCGGAGCCGATTACCTGGTCGGGCGCTTCCGGCGTGGGGCCGGCGTAATAGATGACGCTGTCAGACAAAGGGAAGGGAAGGGGCGCGCCCTGATCCAAACATGCAATCAATCGCTGATGTGCCGCGTCTCGGGCAGTATAGACGGTCCCCGTCAGTAAAACACGATCTCCGGCGCGGAGACGGAGAATCTCTTGCTGAGCCAGCGGTGTGTGCAGTCTGTATTCCATGGCGCACCTCACAAAATGCCGCTGGCGCGGCGGCACACGTGGCAGCTGATGTTGACAGCGACGGGAAGACCGGCCACGTGGGTTGGCAGGGTCAGAATACGAAGCCCCAGTGCGGTGATCTGACCGCCGAAGCCCTGAGGGCCGATGCCAAGCTGGTTGATTTCCCGCAGCAGCTCCGCCTCCAGTGCGGCATAGAAGGGGTCGGGGTTGCTTTGATCCAAGGGCAGCAGCAAGGCCTGCTTGGCCAGCGCGGCCACCTGGTCAAAGGTGCCGCCGATACCAAGGCCTACCACGATGGGTGGGCAGGGGTTGGCTCCGGCAGCGCGCACCGTTTCCAGCACAAAGCGCCTGACGCCTTCCAAGCCGTCTGCAGGCTTGAGCATGGCAAGGCGACTCATATTCTCGCTGCCGAAGCCTTTGGGCAACACGGTAATATGCAGTTGATCTCCGGGTACCAGCTCCACATGAACGGCGGCGGGCGTGTTATCGTCGGTGTTGATCCGACGAAGCGGATCGGATACTACGCTCTTCCGCAGAAAGCCTCGCTGATAGCCCTGTCGTACGCCCTCCTGGATCGCTTCGTAGAAGTTTCCCAAGATGTGCAGATCCTGCCCCAATCGGGCAAAGACACAGGTAAATCCAGTGTCTTGGCATATGGGCAGACAGCGCTGACGCGCCGCATCCAAATTTTCCCGCAGCAGAGACAGGCTCTGTTGGGCTGACGGCCAGGGTTCTGCCCGTTCTGCTGCTTCCAGGGCGCGGATTACGTCTTCTGGAAGCTGTCGGTTGGCCTGAATACACAGGCGGGCGACAAGCTCGCTGATTTTCTTTTCATCAAGAGTTCTCATGCTTGTGTTTCCTCCGGAAAAAACCGGGCTTGGTTTCGGATAGGACAACGGACAGGAAAATGAGCGCGAAGCCGAGCAGCAGCTTTGGCGTCATGGCCTCGTGATAGAACAGGTGGGAGCAGATCGCGCCGAAGACCGACTCCAGCGTCAGGATCACAGCTGCCGTGGAAGCGGGAGTATAGCGCATGCCCCAGGCTTGCAGGAAAAAGCAGAGCGCTGTGCAGACCACACCCATATATCCAATGCTTACCCATAAAGACAGTGGGATTTGCTGCGGCTGAGCCTCCAGCAGAATGCTTCCCAGCCAACAAATTACTGCCGCTGTTGCAAATTCCACGGTGGATATGGAAAGGGCATCTCCATCGGCTACGTAATGCTCCATCAGGATCATCTGCAAAGCGTAGAAAAAGCCACACAGAAGGGTCAGCAGATCGCCCAGGTTCAGTTCTCCGGACTCGCCGCCCAGAGAGACGAAGCCAATTCCGGTGATGCACAGCAAAGCCGCCAGAATGTTGACGATTCCGGGCTTGCGCTTATAAACGCCCCAGGCAAGAAAGGGGACGAACACACAGTATACCGCCGTCAGAAAGGCATTTTTACCGGGGGTGGTATGGCGCAGACCATAGGTCTGGGTGATATAGGCAATGGCCAGACACAGGCCAATCAGTACGCTGCCGATGAGCTGCTCACGGCCCATGCTGAAGATGCGCTTATGGGCAAGCAGCCCCAACAGCAGCGTTGCGATGGTGAAGCGAACAGCCAGGATCCAGAGAACCGGAATGTGTTCCAGGGCGTTTTTGAGAACCACGAAGGAGGTGCCCCAGAAAACGGATGCGGCAAGGAGGGCAAGTCTGCCCCAGATAGCTTTGGCGTTACTCATGTTTCTTTTCTCATGTGCGGCGCGGCGGCGCGCAGCATCAGTTTTTTTGTTCCTACCCGCTCAAAATGGATTTCGATCAAATAGTCTCCGCCCATGGGAGTCATCTTCACCACGACACCGCTGCCAAAGGCCGTATGGCTCACATTGTCCCCCAGGGCAAAGCTGGGGATATTCGCGGCAGACGACGGTTTCGGCGAGACCGAGGGCATGATTTTGTAGGTGCGGGCGGTCTCTGCCTTGTAGGCAAAGCCCAATTCATGGCTCTTTTCCCGATATCCGTAGCCCTTGGGGATGTTCTTTTTGATATGTTCATCCGGAATCTCATCCACAAAGCGGGAGACACGATTGGCGGTGGTTCGGCCAAAGAGCATCCGCTGTCTGGCGCAAACCAGATATAACTGCTTTTTGGCACGGGTGATGGCCACGTAGCAAAGGCGGCGCTCTTCCTCCATCTCTTCTGCTTCACCGATGGCGCGCATGCCGGGGAAGATGCTCTCTTCCATTCCCACCAGAAACACAGTGGGAAATTCCAGCCCTTTGGCGCTGTGCATGGTCATCATGACCACACTGTCAGCGTCCTGATCATAGTTATCCAGATCCGTGTACAGCGCCACGTTGGCCAGATAGCCCTCCAGGCTGTCGTCCCCAGACTCCTTGCGATAGGAGAGTATGCTGCTCTTGAGCTCCTTGACATTCTCCGCCCGGCTTTGGTCTTTGGGATCGTCCGAGCTTTCCAACAGGCGCAGATAACCGGTCTTCTCCAAAAGCTCATCGTAGAGCGCGTCCGGCGGGTTTTCTCCGGCAAACGCGCGCAGATCCCGGATCATGTTGGCAAATTCCCGCATCCGGAGTGCTGAACGGCTGAGCTGGGGATACTGATCGGCTCGGGAGACAAGGTCAAACAGGCTGACCTGCTCCTGCGTGGCCAGCTGGCGCACGATCTCTACGCTACGCTCTCCAATGCCCCGGGGCGGACTGTTGATGATTCGCGTCAGCCGCAGATCGTCCGACGGCACGGCGATGACGTTCAGATAGGCCAGCAGATCCTTGATTTCTGCGTGGTCAAAAAAGCGGGTACCGCCGATGATGCGATAAGGGATTCCCTGGCGCTTAAAAGCAAATTCCAGCTGGCTGGACTGGGCGTTCATTCGATAGAGAACGGCATGATCCCGCCAGTTTGCCCCTTGGCTGTAGGCCCCCAGAATGGTAGAAGCCACAAACTGCGCTTCTTCATGCTCGTTATCCGCGAAGTACAGTTCCAGAGGCGCGCCGTTTCCCTTGTTTGTCCACAGCTCCTTGCCCTTGCGACCCAAATTGTTGCTAATGACGGCGTTGGCCGCGTCCAGAATATGAGCGGTGCTGCGGTAGTTCTGCTCCAGACGGATGGTACGGCAGGAGGGATACTGAGATTCAAAGGAAAGTATGTTCTCAATGGTGGCGCCGCGGAATTTGTAAATGCTCTGATCATCGTCACCCACAACGCATATATTCCCCCAACCATCGGCTAATAAAGAGGCCAGAAGATACTGAAGATGGTTTGTATCCTGATATTCATCGATGAGCACGTAGCGGAAGCGGCGCTGCCAGTAGTCGCAGACCTCGGCATTTTCCTGCAGCAGCTTCACCGTGAAGAAAATCAGATCGTCAAAATCCATGGCGTTGGCGGCAAACATCCGACGCATGTATTCCACGTATAAATCTCCGATTTTGGCCCGGCGAATGTCGGAAGAAGCCTTGGCTTGCCGGCGATACTCCTCCGCGCCCAGATAGCTATCCTTTGCCCGGCTGATTTCAGCCAGCACAGCACGCGGCGGAAACAGCTTGTCATCCAGGTCCATGTCCTTGAGAATGCGCTTCATCAGACTTTGGCTGTCAGCTGTATCGTAAATGCTGAAGTTGTCGGAAAAACCGAGCTTGTCCGCATCTCGTCTCAAAATTCGAACACAGGCAGAGTGAAAAGTGCAAGCCCATATATCGTTGGCGGTTGCGCCAAGCATCTGTTCAAGCCGAGATTTTAGCTCGCCAGCGGCTTTGTTGGTGAAGGTGATGGCCAGAATCCGCCAGGGTTCAACAGGCTCCACAGCGGCAATACGTTCCGCCTGTGGGCCGCCGGCTTGAAGAAGCTGCAATTGCGCCTCATCCGCCCAATTCGGGATTTCGTCACTGTCCGCGGCACGTCCGTATTTGAGCAGGTTTGCGATGCGGTTGATCAGCACGGTGGTTTTTCCGCTCCCGGCTCCCGCTAAGATCAGCAGAGGGCCTTCGGTAGCCATGACGGCTTCCAACTGCATGTCGTTCAAGCCGGGAAAATCCGATCGAATCAGCGCCCGGCGCGCTTGCAAATATTGTTTTTCAAATTCAGTCATCATGTGGTCGATTCTAACACAAGACGCGGCGTTTCACAAGGTGAAAATTCATCGCTGTTTTGCATAGATGGACTTTCGGATACAGAAAAAATGAACTGCTGCAGGATGCGGTTGCATTCCCGCCGAGTTTCGGGTATAGTGTTGTCAATGGCGACAACAACAGGAGTGGAATGAAACCCCTATGGAGAACAACAGCAATTCCAAAAACAAGATCCAACGAATAGCGAGTGACCCGCGACTAATCCGGTTTCTGCTGATCTTAATTATCTGTTTGACAGTCCTTTTGTCTGCGCTAATTGTGATTGCCGGTGTGCAGGCCCGAAAGGAACGCCTGATGGCCCAGCAAATGGTTTCCGCAATAGGGGACAAGCAGGAAGCCGGCGAAGAGCGCAGTCTTGAACTGCACGCCTATGTGGAGGAGAATCGGCTGTATGCCACACTTCGAGATGGTGACAATTCCGTCTCCCAACCCTTGACGCTGCGCGTGCGCTATCCAAATGGGGAAGTGTATTATTTTGACGTGCAGGAGGAGCCGCTGGTTTTACCGCAACTGCAGCCGGGAGAATACTGTGTGGATCTGCCGGCCGCGGCCGGGTATTTGTCGGCCGGACCCATATATTGCAGCGTCTCTGATCCAACTGGGATCGAAGGTGCGGCAAATGGCGATGCCGTTCTGGATGATCAGGGAAATCCCCGATATCGCTATCGGTTTCTCCTTGGCCCAAATGGACGTTTGCTGTCAACCAAGACCCATCGTGAGAGTGACTCGTTGCCTTTAGACTGCGATGGCGACGGCGTGCCGGATTATGCCTTGGAGCTTGTGCGGGTCATGGGAGGAAACGGAGAAGAAGCTGCGCTTGAACAGCTGGCAGCCTTTTGGAGAAAGGTTCCCCTCATTCGTCAGGACAATCATCCCATATCGGATTACGCCGTGGAGATCAGTCCGATTGTCGCACCGGAGGGCGAATTGGGCGGTTGGCGTATGCTTGACGGAAAAATGTACTATCTGGACCGCAATGGTCAGCCTGTGACCGGCTTGCGAAGGCTGGAAGGGAAACTGTATTATTTTGAGCCTTCCGGCGCTCGGGTTCCGGCGCTGGGCATCGACGCTTCCTACTACAATGAGCATATAGACTGGGAAATGGTCAAGTCCCAGGGCATTGATTTTGCAATCGTGCGCATTGGTGGCCGTGGCTGGGGCTCCGGCGCGCTCTACGGCGATCTGCGAAGTGATGAATATCTGCTGGGCGCGCGTAAAGCCGGCATCCAGCTCGGCGTGTATTTTTACAGCATGGCCGTAAACGTGAGAGAGGCCATCGAGGAAGCGCGTGCTGCCATTCAAAGCCTCAAAGGCTTCCGTCTGGATTTGCCGATTTTTATCGATGTAGAGTTTTCCGGGAATTATCCGCGCGGGAGAGCGGACAGGTTAACTGCCGCACAGAGG
>CACZSJ010000024.1 GCA_902783825.1 Oscillospiraceae bacterium
GCGGAGGAGCTGCCCCAGTACAGCGCCCTGGAGATCCACAGCCGCAGTCGGCAGGATCCGGCCTTTTCCGCCGTGCTGGAGGAGGCGGCCCAGGTTCTGGGCCGCAAGCTCAGCGGCAACGACATGCGGGTGCTCTACGGGGTGTACGAAAACCTGGGCCTGCCCCCGGAGGTGATTCTGGAGCTGCTCAATTACGTGGGCGCCACCTATCGGGAGCGCTACGGGGAAAGCCGGCGGCCCAGCGCCCGGGCCCTGGAGAAGGAGGCCTATCACTGGGCCAATCAGGAGCTGTTGACCCTGGAGCAGGCGGAGGCCTACATCCACAGCCAGCGCCTGCGCCTGAGCCAGGTGGATCGGGTGCGCGCCGTTCTGGGCATTCGGGATCGGCAGCTGGGCGCCACGGAGAGAGGCTACGTCAGCGCCTGGCTGGACATGGGCTTTGGCGAGGAGGCCATCGCCATGGCGCTGGACCGGACCCTGACCAATACCGGCGGCCTGAAATGGCCATACATGAACAAAATCCTGCTCAGCTGGCACCAGCAGGGCCTGCATGAGCCCACGGAGATCCGGGAGAAGGACGGCCGCGGCCGCAAGCGGGCCGCGCCGACGCCGGACAAGCCCATGGACCTGGACGCGCTGCGCCGGGCGGTGGACAGCATCGTGGAACAAACATAAGCGTCCGCGCCCTGCGGGGCGGAGCGGACAAAACGGAAGGAGGCCGGCTGCCGTGGCATATGACGGTAAGCTGCTGGCCCGGGCGCGGACTCGATTGGAGCAGCGCCGGGCGGACAATCAGGCGGAGCAGCAGCGCCGCCTGGAGCAAGTGTATACCCAGCTGCCCGCGGTGGCGGAGCTGGACGCGGCCCTGCGGGGGCAGATGGCGGAGCTGATCCGCCTGACCCTGTCCCGGCAGGAGGATCTGCAGGAGCAGCTGGCTCGCCTGCGGGACGAAAATCTGTCCACGCAGATGCGCCGGGCGGAGCTGCTGGTGGAAGGCGGCTTCGGCGCGGATTATCTGGATGAGATCCTCTCCTGCCCCAAATGTCGGGATACCGGCCTGTACCAGGGCGCTCCCTGCAGCTGTCTGGAGGCCCTGTATAATCAGGAGCTGACCCGGGAGCTGGGCGTGCTGCTGCAGAGCGGGGACGAGCGCTTTGAAGCCTTCGATCTGCGCCTGTATGACGACGCCTACGATCCGGCCCTGGGGGGCTCTCCCCGGCAGGCCATGGAGATCGTCTACGAGGGCTGCCGCCGCTTTGCGGACAAGTTTCCCCAGGTGTCGGCCAACCTGCTGCTGCGGGGCGGGCCCGGCCTGGGCAAGACCTATCTGTCCGCCTGCATCGCCCGAGTGGTGGCGGAGAAGGGCTATTCCGTCTGCTACGACTCAGCCGCGGCGGCGCTGGAGCCCTTCGAGCGGCAGAAGTTCTCCCGGGACCCGGCGGAGGCGGAGGCCGCGGCCGCCCGGGTGCGCCGGATGCTGGACTGCGATCTGATGATCCTGGACGATCTGGGCACCGAGATGGTCACGCCCATGTCCCTCAGCGCCCTGTATACCCTGCTCAACACCCGGCTGGTCAATGGCCGCCGCATGATCATCAGCACCAATTGCAGCGCCGAGGAGCTGGCGAAAAAATACACGCCCCAGATCTGCTCCCGCATTGTTGGGGAGTTTCAGGCCCTTCGCTTTGCCGGGCAGGACATTCGCCTGCGCAGGCGCGGCCTTTGATCCCCGGCGCAAAGCGCTTGTGCATCGGACGCAACAGGAGGTCCCTATGAAAGGAATCATTCTTGCCGGCGGCGCCGGCAGCCGGCTCTACCCCCTCACCCTGGTCACCAGCAAGCAGCTGTTGCCGGTCTACGACAAGCCCATGGTCTATTATCCCCTGTCCACCCTGATGCTGGCGGGGATCCGGGACATTCTCGTCATCTCCACCCCCCAGGATCTGCCCCATTTCCAGCGTCTGCTGGGCGACGGGGCGCAGTTTGGCCTGCGTTTGCAGTATCAGGTGCAGCCCAGTCCCGACGGGCTGGCCCAGGCCTTCCTTCTGGGGGAAGACTTTATCGGGGATGAGGCCTGCGCCATGATCCTGGGCGACAACATTTTCTACGGCCACCGGCTTTCGGCCCTGCTGGAGGCGGGCGTAGAGAACGCCCGGGCGGGCTGCGCCACCATCTACGGCTACTACGTGCAGGATCCGGAGCGCTTCGGCGTCATGGAATTTGACCGGGATTTTCGCATCCTCTCCGTGGAGGAAAAGCCCCAAAATCCCAAGAGCAATTACTGCATCACCGGCCTGTACTTCTATCCCCCCGGCGTGGCGGACATGGCACGGGCGGTGAAGCCCTCCCCCCGGGGCGAGCTGGAGATCACCAGCCTCAACGACATGTATCTGCAGCAGCAGCGCCTGAAGGGCCAGGTTCTGGGCCGGGGCTTTGCCTGGCTGGACACCGGCACCATGGACAGTCTGCTGGAGGCGGCTTCCTTCGTGCAGATCATGGAAAAGCGCCAGGGCATCAAAATCTCCGCCCCGGAGGAAATCGCCTACCGCAAGGGCTGGATCTCCCGGGAAGCCCTGCTGCAAAGCGCGGAAATCTACGGCAACAGCCCCTACGGCAACCACCTTCGCAACGTGGCCGCGGGCGTGTTTCGTTTTTGAGGAGAAGCCTATGACCATCATCGTCACCGGCGGCGCCGGCTTCATCGGCAGCAACTTCATCTTTTACCTGCTGGGTCGGCACCCGGAGGATCGGGTGATCTGTCTGGACAAGCTCACCTACGCAGGCAACCTCAGCACCCTCAAGGATGTGCTGGACCGGCCCAATTTCCGCTTTGTCCGGCTGGATATCTGCGACCGGGAGGGCGTCTATCAGCTTTTTGAGGAAGAAAAGCCGGACGCGGTGGTGAACTTCGCGGCGGAATCCCATGTGGATCGGAGCATTGAGGATCCCTCCGTCTTTCTGCAAACCAACATTGTGGGCACCAGCGTCCTCATGGACGCTTGCCGCCGCTACGGGATCGGCCGCTATCATCAGGTCTCCACCGACGAGGTCTACGGGGATCTGCCCCTGGATCGGCCGGATCTGTTCTTCACCGAGGAGACGCCCCTGCACACCAGCAGCCCCTACTCCAGCAGCAAGGCCGGGGCCGACCTGCTGGTCATGGCCTACCACCGGACCTACGACCTGCCGGTGAGCATTTCCCGCTGCTCCAACAACTACGGCCCCTACCATTTCCCGGAGAAGCTCATCCCCCTGATGATCGCCAACTGCCTCAACGACAAGCCTCTGCCGGTCTATGGCCAGGGTCTGAACGTGCGGGACTGGCTGTATGTGGAGGATCACTGCAAGGCCATCGACCTGATCCTGCGCAAGGGCAAGGAGGGCGAGGTCTACAACGTGGGCGGCCACAACGAAATGCGCAACATCGACATCGTGCGCCTGATCTGCCAGGAGCTGGGCAAGCCGGAGTCCCTCATCACCTACGTGACGGACCGGAAGGGCCACGACATGCGCTACGCCATCGACCCCACGAAGATCCACCGGGAGCTGGGCTGGCTGCCGGAAACGAAGTTTGAAACGGGCCTGAAGCAGACCATCCGCTGGTATCTGGACAACCGCCCCTGGTGGGAGGAGATTCTCAGCGGCGAATACCAGCAGTACTATCAGAAGATGTACGGCTCCCGCCAGACCCTGCCCCAGGGCTGAGCAAAACGCAAAGCGCCGCAGGCCGCCTGTGAAAGGGCGGCCTGCGGCGCTTTTTTCTCTGCTGTTGTCTGCAATTGTCGGCGGATTGGCCTCCGCTCAGCCCTCGCTCATAAAGGCCTGGTACTGATCCAGCACCTGGTTGGCTTCGCCCAGGGCCTTGAACTCCCCGTCGTGGAGCCACAGCACCCGGTCGCACAGCTCCCGGAGGGTGCTCTCCTGATGGGAGACGATCAGGGCGGTTCGATCCTCACTCTCAATAAGCTGGCGCATCTTGTCGTAGCTCTTCTGGCGGAACTTGGCGTCGCCCACGCTGAGGATCTCGTCCACCA
>CACZSJ010000025.1 GCA_902783825.1 Oscillospiraceae bacterium
CCATGCAAGGCAGCCGCCGTTTCCGGCGACTGCGCAATAACTGCAAAGGATTCGAAATTGCTATGAAATACACCCGTTTTTTTCATATGCGCCGGGGCCCTCTGCGCACAGCACTTATTGTTTTGCTTTGCCTGAGTTTTGTCCTGCCTCTCGCTGCCTGCGGGGAAGACGCCATGGCCCAAAAACAGATTTTTGCCATGGATACCGTCATGACGCTGACGGCCTATGGAAAGCACCGGGACGCAGGCCTTGCGGCCGCTGAGGGCGTCATTCTCTCCATGGAAGCGCAGCTGGATCCGGAGCTGCCAACCAGCGCCATCTATGCCATCAATCATGCAGGCGGCAAAAATGTGGTCATTTCCGCACAGCTTGCCAAGATGCTGAGCACGGCCGCCACTGTCTATGCCCAGAGCGGCGGCGCCCTGGATCCCACGATCTATCCTCTGATCAAGCGCTGGGGCTTTATCGATGGAAAGTACTATCTGCCTTCTGACGAGGAGATCTCGGCAGATATGGCGAAAATGTGTTTTGACCAGATGATCCTGACCAGCTTTCCCAGCTCCGGGGCCTACTCGGTCTCGATGCCTGCCGGCGCGCAGCTTAGCTTCGGCGCTGTGGCCAAGGGCTGCGCCTCGGAAAACGCTGTCGACGCAATGCGCCAGGCAGGCGTTACCAGCGGCATCATTTCCCTGGGTGGAAACGTGCAGACCCTTGGTATGAAACCGGACGGCAGCTTTTGGAAGGTGGCCATCCAGGATCCCAACAACACGTCCAACTATCTGGGCGTGGTCAATGTGGGAGAAACCGCCGTCATCACCAGCGGTTCTTATCAGCGTTTCTTTGTGGCCAACAACGGCAGAACCTATCATCACATTCTCAATCCCCAGACCGGCTATCCCGTGGTCAATTCTCTGCGCTCCGTGACCATCGTCTGCGAAGACGGTACTCTGGCGGACTGTCTTTCCACTGCCATGTTTGTCCTGGGCGAAGCCAAGGCAATCAACTATTGGCGCAGTAACGGCGGCTTCGAGATGATTCTGGTCACAAACGATGATCGGATCGTCTGTACCCAGGGTCTTCTGGAAAGCTTTACCCTGACCAACAGCAATTTCAAGCTGCAGTTTTGTGAGTAAGCCATGGCAGATCTGCAAACAAACGTACGCTATCTCAAGGGCATAGGAGAGAAAAAGGCGCTGGCGCTGAACAAGCTTGGCGTCTTTACTCTCTATGACCTTGTTTCTTATTTTCCCCGCAAATACGAAGATCGCAGCGAATACCGTCCCATTGGGCTGACTCTCAACGGGGAAACCGTGTGCATCTGTGCCATGATCGCGGACACTCCACGCCTGACAAGGATACGCCGCGGACTGGATCTGGTCCGATTTAAAGCCGTGGACGACAGCGGCGTTGTGGAGATCACGTATTTCAACCAGCCCTACACCAAGGACAATCTACACCGGGGTGAAAGCTACGTTTTCTTCGGGAAGATAGAAGTCCATGGCTCACGGAGAAGCATGGCAAACCCTGTTTACGAGCGGGAAGGTGTGGAAAACGGCGTGACGGGGCGGATCGTGCCTGTCTATCGGCTCAGTGCCGGCCTCAACCAGCGCCTGCTGCTGCAGTGCATTCGCCAAGGCTTGGACGCTTGTCAGGAACAGCTCCCCGAGCTGTTGCCGGAATCTGTGCGCCAGCGCTGTCAGCTGGTCCAGGCCCGCTATGCCTACGAGAACATCCATTTCCCCGCCGATTTCGGCGCACTGGAGCTGGCGCGGCGGCGGCTGATTTTCGAGGAACTGTTCGTGCTGGCCTGTGCCCTGGGTATGCTGCGCGGGGAGCGGACGAAAGAAAGCGGGCTGCCCTTCGCCCCCTTGGACTTAGAAGAATTCTGGTCCAGCCTTCCCTTTTCCCCCACCGGCGCCCAGCGCCGCGCCACAGAGCAGGCTCTGGCCGATATGCAGTCCGGCGCGGTCATGAATCGGCTGCTGCAGGGCGACGTGGGCAGCGGCAAGACGCTGGTAGCGGCAGCGCTCATCTGGGCCGCCTGGAAATGCGGCTACGCCAGCGCCTTTATGGCTCCCACCGAAATCCTGGCGGATCAACACTTTTCCACCCTCACCGGGATGCTCGCGCCCTTGGGCATGCGGGTCGGCAAGCTGACAGGCGCCATGAGCGCCAAAGAAAAACGACAAATCAAAGCCGAACTGGAGAAAGGTGCTCTGGATCTGGTCATCGGCACTCACGCCCTGTTCAGCGCAGACGTAAGCTATCATAAGCTGGGGCTTGTGATCACAGACGAGCAGCACCGCTTCGGTGTGGATCAGCGTTCTGCTTTGATCGCCAAGGGGCATAAGCCTCACGTGCTGGTCATGTCTGCCACGCCCATCCCCCGCACCCTGGCTTTGATCATCTACGGAGATTTGGACGTCTCCATCCTGGATGAACTGCCGCCGGGTCGCCAGAAGGTGGACACCTTCGCCGTAGACGGAAGCTATCGGGAGCGCCTCAACGGCTTCATTGGCAAACTCTGCGCAGAGGGTCGCCAGGTTTTTGTGGTTTGTCCCATGGTGGAAGAGAACGAGGATTTGCCCAGCCCCCTTAAATCCGCTGAAGAGCATGCCCGGGAATTGTCCGCGGTTTTTCCAAATCTGCGCGTTGCCTGTGTTCATGGGAGAATGAAAGCCAAGGACAAGGATGCGGTTATGGCCGCCTTTCTGGCTGGAGAGAGCGACATTCTGGTCTCCACCACGGTCATTGAGGTAGGGGTGGACGTTCCTAACGCTGCGCTGATGGTTGTGGAAAACGCAGAGCGCTTTGGTCTCAGCCAGCTGCATCAGCTGCGCGGCCGGGTAGGCCGCGGACAGCATAAGAGCTATTGCGTCCTGGTCTCTGACGCGGACAGCGAGGACGTACGCGCCCGTCTGAAAATCCTCTGCCAGACCAATGACGGCTTCAAGATATCTGAGGAAGACCTGAGGCTGCGCGGACCGGGAGATTTCTTTGGCTCTCGACAGCACGGCCTGCCGGAGACTCATATCGCAGACCTGGGCGCTGACACACAGCTGCTGCAAAAGGCACAGCAAGAAGCACAGCTTCTATTAGAAGATGACCCGAATTTGACCCGACCGGAAAACGCTGCTCTGCGAGAGCGGATCCACCAGCTTTTCCTGGCTAACACCGACAGTTTCAACTAACGAGAAGCGCCTCCTGCCGAATCCGGCAGGGGGCGCTTCCTGTCATGTAAGCTCAACTATCTCTTCGGCGGAGCAACGCCTTCTTTTTCCTTGCGAAACATGTGTAAGCTGCTGTCGGCGACCCGCTCTCCCCGCTGGTTGACGATTTCCACTTCCAGCACTGAGACCGTTTTTCCCATCTTCCGCTCATGCACCTGAGCAGTCAGCACATCCCCCAATTGGGCCGTGCGATAGAAGTTGATGCTGCTGTTAAGCGTCAGGGAAGATCGATTGCTGCTGTCCATATAGCTGCCCGCAGCACTGTCGCACAGGGCAAACAAAACCGCCCCATGGATTTTTCCAAAGGGATTGAGCATGATCTCTGTCACCTTCATGACCAGGAAATAGTTCCCTTCGTCATCAATCCGCACGTCGCGGATGCCCACATAGTCGTTAAAGGGATTTTGACCCTCCTGAAAGCCGCACAGCTGCGACATGGTGGTTTCGATCATGGCGTTTCTCCTTCACATAGCGCCTCGATACAGCTGCGTATGATCCGCACAGCCCCCGATATGCCGGTGCGGCCGCTGTTGATACACAGATCGTAGTTTTCTTTTTCTCCCCAGCTCTGATCGGTATAATACTTGTAATAGCTGGCACGATCCTTATCCACCTGGCGAATCAGCTTACGGGCCTGATCCTCCGTCAAATTCCTGCGCTGCATCATGCTACGAATCCGGAAGGGCTCATCCGCCAGGATGAACACGCGCAGCAGATCCTGGCGTTTGCGCAGCACATAGTCCGCGCAGCGGCCCACGAACACGCAGTCCCCTGCCTCCGCCAGCTCCCGGATTGCCTGAAATTGAGCCGCCGCAACCTGCATATTCAACTGGAAGCCATCATGGATGGCCGCATAGTGAAGCGTGGGCGCAATAAACGGGGAAACGCGTTTTTCATCGTAGGACTCCAGAACTTCCTTGCTGAACTCCGAAGTCTCTGCCGCTTTGTCCACAATCTCCTTGTTGTAGCAGCGATATCCCAAATCCTCAGCCAGGGCACGGGCAACATCCCGGCCATTGCTGCCATGCTCTCTGCCAATGGTCACAATCATTCCTTCGCCCCCTCCTTTTCCTGTTGTCTATTTTAACATTTTTTGCTTCTGCTTGGCAAGCGCCAGATGAAAAGCTGCTTCTCTCCGGCAAACGGATCCTCTCATCGGCATACACTGACTATATGGACAGACAAGCAGGAGGTGGCATATGTTGCAGCGCAGGTTATTTTACAACACCGTACTGCTCACCTGCTCGGCGCTTGTGATGAATTGCATCGGAATGGCTTTTCAGGCCTGGCTGGTAGGCCGTATCGGCTCAGTCGGAATCGGCCTTTACCAGTTGACGGTTTCTGTAAGCAATTTAATCGCCACCTTTGCCATCTCCGGAATCCGCTTCGCCACAACTCGTCTGGTATCGGAAGAGCTGGGGCAGTCCAATATCGGCGGGATTCGCAGCGCCATCCGCCGCTGCATGGCCTACGCTCTGTTTTTCGGTATGGCTGCTGCCGTGATTCTCCGGTCTCTGGCCCAACCTTTGGGCTTTCTCTGGGTACGTGACGCACGCACGGTGCTTTCCTTGCGCATCGCTGCCTATTCCATGCCCTGCATTTCTCTGTGCGCCGCCCTGTCCGGCTACTTCACCGCCTGTGGACGCGTCTGGAAGCCTACGCTGGTGCACCTGATCGAACAAATTGCGGGTATCTTTCTGGTTTCTGTCTTTTTGCAGCAGGTTCCCCTGGGTGACGTTGAGAAAAGCTGCGCTGCCGTTACCCTTGGACGACTGCTCGCGGATTTGCTGTCCCTGCTGCTGATGCTGCTCTTTTACTGGGATGACCGGGTCCGACACTATGGTACGGAAGTCGGCGGAAAACGGATCACAAGTCGGATGCTGCGGATCGCCATGCCTCTGGCGGTCTCAGCTTATGCCCGCAGCGCTTTGAGCACCCTGCAGCATCTCCTGGTCCCTCGCGGTCTGCGTGCCGCCGGCTACAGCTCCGACGGCGCCCTGTCCGGCTATGGAACGGTTCATGGTATGGCCCTGCCCATTGTGTTTTTCCCGTCCTGTCTGTTGGCCGCCGCAGCGGAGCTGATTGTGCCGGAATTGACGGAAGCCCAGATGCGCAATGACATGAGGAGCATACGCCGTCATACGAAGCTGTTACTGCGGATGGGCCTTCGTTTCTCCCTTTTAACCGGCGCTTTTCTCTTCGTCTTCTCCGACCGCTTGGGGCAAGTGGTATATCACAGCGGGGATGTAGGCCACTATATCCGAATCCTGGCGCCGCTCGTTCCCATCATATATATCGACATGATTGTAGACGGCTGTCTGAAAGGCATGGGCCAGCAGATGTGGAGTATGGGCATCAACATTCTGGACGCGCTTCTGGGTCTGCTTCTGGTGATTGTGCTTCTCCCCCGATACGGTCTCCCGGCCTACCTTGGCATTCTTTATCTGACCGAGCTGGTCAACTTTGTTCTCAGCGCACAACGACTTAGGCGCTGTCTCAAGGACAGCGCCTAAGGGAATCGCATTTTGGAATCGCGTTGTATCGTGGCGTCAGGCCGCGACGGTCTTACCGTGACGGCGTTCATCGTTCTTGTGCAGAATGGGTGAAATCCGCTTGTACAGCAGGAAGGTCAGCAAGGACACCACCAGCCCTTTGAGCAGATTGAAGGGTACAACGGCAAACAGCACCAGCGTACTGACGCTGTTGATAGCACTGTTGACTGCGCTTCCCATGCCGATAATCACGTCCAGAGGAATGCCGAAAAGCTGCGCAAATTTCGGCAGCAGGTAAATGGCGTTAAACGCACTGCCAAAAACCGTCATCACCAGGGTGCCCGCTATCAAACCGAGCAGCGCAGATCTCCTGCTGGGTCGAGCATGGTACAGTACGCTGGCCGGCAGCACAAAAGAACAGCCTACGGCAAAGTTGGCAAAATCTCCCACGAACGCGGTGGTGGTTCCTTTCAGCATAAGCTTAATCAGCACCTTCAGCAGTTCGGAAATCACACCGGCCACAGGGCCAAGATAAAAGGTGCAGATCAGGATCGGCAGCTCGCTCAGATCCATCTTGTAAAAGCTCGGCGCGAAAAACAGCGGAATCTCCAGCAGCATCAGCACACCCGCCATGCAGGAAAAAATAGCGACATAGGTGATATAATGCGTGTCCGAGAGGGCTTTGCGGTTCTTGCTCAGCTTCTTTTCCAGCAGCCAGGCAACCAAAAACAGTCCTGCAAAGATCAGCAGGCACATCAGAATAAACGTAAGATTTTCCATGTTATTCCTCCAAAAAAATGACCCGAAGACATTCATCTTCGGGCGTGAAAATTCACAGGACAACGGGAAAAACAAGCCGGAAAACAATAAAGTCCCCCGCATCTTCTTCCATCCAGACTGTACTGTCGGTCCCGGATTCGCACCGGGTCATGCCTTTCGGCTCGCGGACTCAAGAGGCTGCGATTCAATCCTCTTATACCGCCGGTCGGGAATTTCACCCTGCCCTGAAGATGTTCATATTATAGCACTGTACGACGTTTTTGACAAGCCCGTTTTTTCAGAGTATACTGGTGTAAAAGTAGGCACGAGGAGGAAGCCATGGAAACGCGTGATGGGATCTGCTGCTTTACCGGGCACCGGCCAGCCAAACTCCCCTGGGGTACAAATGAAAAGGATCCTCGCTGCCTTGCTATGAAAGAGGAACTGCGCTCCCGCCTGGAAGGCATCTATCAGGCTGGGTACCGGCATTTCATCTGCGGTATGGCCATCGGCTGTGACATGCTGTTCGCCGAGGAGGTTCTGGCGCTTCGTGCCCGCTATCCGGACGTGCATCTGGAGGCGGCCATACCCTGCGGAACTCAGCCGGACCGCTGGGCGGTGGCTCAACGGCAGCGATACAATCTGCTGCTGAACCAATGCGATCAGGTCAGCGTTTTGCAAATCGGCTATACGGCTGACTGTATGCAGCGCCGCAATCGCTATATGGTCGATCGCGCTTCCCTGCTCCTGGCCTGTTACGACGGTCGCCCTGGTGGGACCATGAACACCATCCTCTACGCCCAGAGACAGGGCCTTAAAGTTCTCCTGATCGAAATATGACCCGCTGCCAGCAGCGGGTCATCCCTTTTTCTTGCTCTCTTTTATCACTCCCTTGCCCCTCTCATCTCCTGATCCCGCAGGCATACGTTCAGCGCCGCACCCAACAGGATAATCTGACAACTAAGGTACAGCCACAGCATCAGCAGCACCATGGAGGCAAGGGAACCATAGACCAGCGGGTATCGGGTAGATACGGCAATGAAGCTGGAAAACAGTACGCTCATGGCCACCATCGCCACCGTCGCCAACATTGCCCCGGGGACGCCAGGATAGTTGTCGACCCGCCGTTTGGAGACCTCATAGACAGCCCAAAAAATCACGAACTCTAAGGCGGCCATCAGCAGAAAACGCAGCCATTGCCAGCTTTGTCTGACATCAACAAATGGCAGATAACCGTTGAGCAGCTCCAAAAAATCCCGCCCGGTCAGCACTACCAGAATCGCAAAATACATGGCCGTCAAAAACGCCACGGAAAACACCAGGCTGAACAGAACGTTCATCACGCCCTGAAAGCGTTGTCCGCCCTGGAGTTCTCCGATGCTGCTCTGCAGAATGCGTACCGCAGCCGAGGAGGAACCGATCAAAACCGTCAGCCCTGCGATCAGAATGGCCCGGCTGTTGCTGGTAGCGATGTGAAGCAAAAAGCTGCGCAAAAGCCGGATGCTGTCTGCGCTGAGAAATTGCTCCACAAAATCCAGTATTTCCAGCGCGCGCTGGTAATTCTCGCCCAGAAGCGCGTATAAGCAAACGATCAACGGAAATAGCGTCATGGTCAGATGGTAGGACAAAGCAGCGGCTGCCTTGGGCAGCCGCTTGCCGATATAAAGGCCATAGATGGCGCACGTAAGGTTAAAAACTCTATCCATCCGATACCGTCCTCTTTCGCTTTCTCTCCACTATTCTATGCACAAGCGCAGAAATATATCGAAACCCCCTCCCTTGGATAGGCGACAAAATAAAAGCTCCTCTGCCGTGCAGAGGAGCTTTGGTCTATCCACTTACTTGGTGTTGAAGATTTTAAAGATACTGTCAAACGGATCCTCCGGAGGCGCTTCAGGCGCCGCCTCAGGCGTCTCCGGCTCTTCCACAGGCAGATCCACAGCTGCCGCGGCAGCCTTCTCTGTGGCGCCGGTAAACAGTCCCTGCGGCTTTGCCGTGACCGGACGCACCGGCTGGGCCGCCGCTTCACCGCCCGCGTTCTCTTCAAAGCCGGTGGCGATGACCGTCACGCGGATCTCGTCCTGCATGCTGTTGTCGAAGGTAGCGCCGAAGATGATGTTGGCGTCGGGATGGGCGGCCTCCTGTACCAGGTTGGCAGCAGCCTCTACGTCCTCAAGACCCATATCCTCGGAACCTGTAATGTTGATCAACACACCGCGGGCGCCATTGATGGAGGTCTCCATCAGAGGGCTGGCCACGGCCATGCGAGCCGCATCCTCCGCCTTGCCCTTGCCTGCCGCGTGACCCACGCCCATGTGCGCAAAGCCGGCGTTCTTCATGATGCAGGTTACATCCGCAAAGTCCAGGTTGATAAAGCCGGTGTTCTTGATTAAATCGGAGATGCTGGTCACGGCCTGACGCAGCACGTCATCCGCGATTTCAAAGGCGTTGGCCAAGGTAACCTTCTGGTCCGTTGCATACTTCAGCCGATCGTTGGGAATGATCAGCAGGGAATCCACCCGGCCCAGCATGTCCTTAATGCCCACATTTGCCTGATCCATGCGGCGCTTGCCCTCGAACTTAAAGGGCTTGGTCACCACACCAACGGTGAGAATCCCGGCTTCTCTGGCAATCTCCGCCACAGTGGGAGCGGCGCCGGTACCCGTACCACCGCCCATGCCGGCAGTGATGAACACCATGTCCGCATCTTCGATGCATTTGGCAATGTTGTTGCGGCTCTCTTCCGCAGAGCGCTTGCCGATCTCCGGATCGGATCCGGCGCCCTGTCCGCGGGTCATCTTCTCACCGATCTGAATTTTCTGATCGGCGTTGGACATGGACAAAGCCTGCTTGTCCGTATTGATGGCGATAAACTCCACACCTTGTGTGCCGGCTCTCACCATTCTGTTGACAACGTTGTTGCCGGCACCGCCGACGCCAACGACTTTAATCGTTACTACATTTTCCGGACCCGTTTCGGTCTTGAAATCCATACTATTGCCTCCCTGTCTATGATTGCGCACGCTGCGCGTCAAATAGCAAGTTTCAGTACCACATATATTATTACATTTTTCTGTAATGGTCAATAGGTTTTTTTAATTTTGCGAAAACTTTTGTAAGACCTTTGTCATTTTATTCAATTCGGGCTGAAATGGGCAGTTCTGCCGTCAGACAGATCAATCACGCCGACGTCGCCTTCTTTCAGCATGTCCAACACCGCAACGAACATACCAAATTTATGCTCCACATTCCGGTAGTTGCCCAGCACTACCGTGTATTTCCCACCGTAGCTGAACTCCGGGCTGTTATAGTTGGAGAAGTCCAGCCGGGTCACCTGTCCTGCCAATCCGCGCTCCTTGAGCTGGTACAGGATTTCGGACAAATAGTCCACAGGTTCCTGCTCCTCTCCCTCGGTGTGCATTTGCTCGCCGATCAACAGTGTACCCGGGCGAATCCCCACCACAGGAACCAGAGACGCCGTCTCCCCTTCGGCAGCCTTTCCCAGCACTTTACAAGTATAATCCAGCGTCCATTTTTCTTCACCCAGCTCCAGATAGGCCATGGCCGTGCTTTCTTCCACGGTAATGACCACCTTGTTGGGCAAGCTGCGCTCCACCGAAACCTGCTCGATATATGGCAGCTTAGAAAACGCGCGGCCGATGGCCGCAAAGCGGTCAAAGAAGAAGAGGTTATCGCCTTCTTCAATATCCACCGCGCGTATGATCTCCTCATCGGTATAGTGTGTGTTTCCCTCAACTCGGATATCTGAAACCCGGAAAAACACGCTCATTACAAAGATCGACGCCACAATCACGATCACAAACAGCAGCGGCCCGCTGAAGCTGCTGCGTCGTCTGGGTCGCATATAGCCCACATTTTGATTGTCAGATTCCGAACTGCTGCGCACAGAAAAAGGCATTTTCGTATCCTCTGTTCTTCTTCAGTATTCCAGATAAATATCTGCTCCCAGAGAGCGCAGACACATATCAAAGCGTTCATAGCCTCGGGTCACGTGCCCGTCATCACAAATAAGCGTCTCCCCTTGGGCGGCAAGTCCTGCCACAATCATGGCCGCGCCGCCGCGCAGATCCGTCGCTGTCAGCGCGGCTCCTCTCAGCCGATCCACTCCCCAGATTTCGGCAATCTTGCCCTCTGTGGTGATGTCCGCTCCCAGACGGCGCAGCTCCGCTACCTGGCGATAACGGTTTTCAAAGATGTTCTCCGTAATCACCGTACGCCCCGAAGCCCGCAGCAGCGCTGCCATCAAAACCGGTTGTGCGTCTGTTGGAAAGCCGGGGTACGGCGCCGTCTCCAGGCTTCCGATCCCCCGCAGGCGGCCATGGGACTGGATGCGTACGCTGCGAGTGCTGCCTATTATATCACAGCCTGCCTGATTTAGGAAGTAGAGAACCGTAGAAAAATGTTTCGGATCCACGCCGCGCAGCTCCACGTCCCCTCCCGCCGCCGCCGTAGCGCAGGCAATCGTAGCTGCCACAATGCGATCCGGCAGGATCC
>CACZSJ010000026.1 GCA_902783825.1 Oscillospiraceae bacterium
GAAGTCATCATTGAAGAGGGCGACGTGATTTGCGTCAGCGACAATGGCCGCGGCATCCCGGTGGATATCCAGGAGCAGACGGGAAAATCCGCCTTGGAGGTGGTTTTCACCGTGCTGCACGCCGGCGGTAAATTCGGCGGCGGAGGCTATAAGGTCTCCGGCGGTCTGCACGGCGTGGGCGCGTCGGTGGTCAATGCCCTGTCCGAATGGCTGGAGGTCCAGGTCCATAAGGAAGGCAAGATCCATCAGATGAAATTTTCCCGAGGAGATATCGTGCAGCCGATCACCGTGGTGGGAAAGACGGACCGCACCGGAACGACCGTGCGCTTTCGCCCGGATCCCCAGATGTTCGACGAGACGGTCTACGATTATGAGATCCTCCATACCCGGATGCGGGAGCAAGCCTTCCTCAATGGCGGTCTGACTATTGCCATCGAGGACAGACGAAGCGGAAAAGAGCAGCGGGCACAGATGTGCTACGAGGGCGGCATCCGGGAATACGTCAGCTATCTCAATCGGCATAAAAACGCGATCCACAACGAGGTAATCTATCTCAGCGGCACAAAGGATGAAGCCATTGCGGAGATTGCCCTGCAGTATAACGACTCCTTTGCCGAAAATCTGGTTTCCTTCGCAAACGATATCCGCACCCCCGAGGGCGGCATGCACGAGACCGGCTTCAAAACGGCGCTGACCCGTGTGATCAACGCATATGGCAGCAAGAACAACATCATCAAAGGCGATGATAAGGTTTCCGGAGAAGACGTGCGGGAAGGGATTTCTGCGGTAATCTCTGTGAAGCTGCCCGAGGCGCAGTTTGAGGGACAGACCAAGCAGAGGCTGGGCAACGCCTATATCCGAACGCTGGTGGACAATGTGGTCTCCGAGCAGCTGGCGGAGTATTTTGAAGAGCATCCTGCAGCGGCCAAGGTCATTCTGGAGAAAGCCATGATGGCAAACCGGGCCCGGGAAGCGGCCCGCAAGGCCAGAGAATCCGTGCGCCGCAAGACCGGCTTGGAGAGCGGGCAGATGCCCGACAAGCTGCAGGACTGCAACGAGAGAGACCCCTCCCTGTGTGAAATCTACATCGTCGAGGGCGACTCGGCCGCCGGCTCCGCCATTCAGGGCAGAGACAGCCGCTTCCAGGCCATTCTGGCCATGTGGGGCAAGATGCTCAACGTGGAGAAGGCCCGGGCGGACAAAATCTACGGCAACGACAAGCTTTATCCGCTGATCGTAGCCCTGGGCGCCGGCATCGGGGACGAGTTCAACATTGAAAAGCTGCGCTATCACAAGATTATCATCATGGCCGATGCGGACGTGGACGGCGCCCACATTCGAACCCTTTTGCTGACCTTCTTCTTCCGCTACATGCGTCCGCTGATCGAAAACGGTTACGTATACTCCGCCGTGCCGCCACTGTATAAGCTCAGCCGCGGCAAGCAGCAGCGGGTGGCCTATTCCGATGAGCAGCGGGATCGGATCAGCAGCGAAATGCGCGAGGACAATCCCAACGCCAGGGTGGAGATCAGCCGCTTCAAGGGTCTGGGCGAAATGGATCCCCACGAGCTGTGGGAGACGACCATGGATCCCGAGACCCGCTCCCTGCGCCGCATCACCCTCAACGATGCAATCGAAGCCGATCAGATTTTCACCGTGCTGATGGGCGAGGATGTGGAGCCCCGCCGGGAATGGATCGAGCAAAACGCCAGATACGTTGTGAATCTGGATATTTGAGGTAGGACAATGGCACACAAGAGAGACTATAAACCAGAGGATATTCTGTTTCCCGATCAGGTAATCACCGAATCGGAACTGGTCAACGAAATGCAGACCAGCTATATCGATTACGCGATGTCGGTTATCGTGGGTCGCGCTCTGCCGGACGTGCGGGACGGCCTCAAGCCGGTGCACCGTCGGATCCTCTATACCATGTATGAAGGCGGTCTGACCAGCGACAAGCCCTTCAAAAAATCCGCCACCTGCGTGGGCGACGTGCTGGGACATTATCATCCCCACGGCGACGCCTCCGTTTATGACGCTATGGTGCGCCTGGCGCAGGACTTTTCCATGCGGTATATACTGGTGGACGGCCACGGCAACTTTGGCTCCGTGGACGGAGATCCGCCGGCTGCGTATCGGTATACGGAGGCCCGGCTCTCTAAGATTTCCAACGAAATGCTCCGGGATATCGACAAGGAGACGGTGGACTGGGACCCCAACTTTGACGAAAGTCGGAAGGAGCCGCGGGTCCTGCCCTCCCGTTTCCCCAATTTGCTGGTCAATGGCTCCAGCGGTATTGCCGTTGGCATGGCCACCAATATCCCACCCCACAATCTTACCGAAGTCATCAATGCCTGCGTCTGCGTGCTGGACAATCCGGAGGCCACGCTTCTGGAGCTGATGCAGCATATCAGCGGCCCGGACTTTCCCACCCGGGGCATCATCATGGGCCGCAGCGGCATCCGCCAGGCCTATGCCACCGGCCGAGGCAAGGTGATTGTCCGGGCCCGGACGGAATTTGAGGAGCACGGACAAAATCGCACGCGCATCATCGTGACGGAGCTGCCGTATCAGGTCAACAAGCGGCAGCTGATCCGCAACATCGCCGATCAGGTTCGGGATAAGCGCCTGGAGGGCATTTCCGACCTGCGGGACGAGACCGACCGCAACGGCATGCGCATTGTGGTGGAGCTTAAGCGGGACGCCAATCCCCAGGTGGTTCTCAACCGGCTCTTTGCCCAGACTTCTCTGCAGACCAGCTTTTCCATCAATATGCTGGCGCTGGTCAACAACCAAAGCCAGCCGAAGATTTTGTCTCTGCGGCACATTCTGGACGAGTATCTCAGCTTCCAGGAAGATCTGATCATCCGCCGCACCCGCTACGATCTGCGCAAGGCGGAGGAGCGGGCGCATCTGCTGGAAGGTCTGCTGATCGCCCAGGACAACATTGACGAGGTTATCCGCATCATCCGCAGCAGCTATGACGACGCAAAACAGAACCTCATGAAACGGTTCGGCCTGAGTGAGGTTCAGGCGCAGGCCATTTGCGACATGCGCCTGATCGCCCTCCAGGGTCTCAACCGGGAAAAGCTGGAGAACGAATATAAGGAGCTGGAGGAGAAAATCGCCTATTTCAAGGATCTGCTGGCAGATCCGGAGAAAATCAAGGGCGTGCTCAAGGCCGAGCTGCTGGCTATCCGGGACAAGTACGGCGATGTGCGCCGCACCGAGATTCAGGATGTGGTGGACGAGATCGACATCGAAGACCTGATCGAGGAGGAGCAGTGCGTCTTCACGCTGACCCACGGCGGCTACATCAAGCGCCTGCCGGTGAGCGAGTACCGGGCCCAGGGACGCGGCGGCAAGGGCATCCGGGCCATGGCCACCAAGGAAGAGGACTATGTGGAAACGGTGTTTACCGCCTCCACCCATGACAACATCCTGTTCTTTACCAGCAAGGGTCGGGTCTTCCTTAAGAAGGGCTATATGATCCCCGAGGCCGGGCGCAGCGCACGTGGCACCAACCTGGTCAACATCATCCAGATCGAAAACGGAGAAGCGCCGGAAAAGGTCAGCGCCATGATCCGTGGGCGCGGCCTGGAAGAGGATAAATATCTGGTCTTTGTTACCCGTGCGGGCACGGTCAAGCGCATGGCCCAGTCGGCGCTGCGCAACATCCGCGCCAACGGCATCCGGGCCCTGTCTCTGGACGAGGGGGACGAGCTGATCGCCGTTTTGCCCACCGAGGGAGACGAGAATATTCTCATCGCCACCCATAGGGGCATGGCCGTCTGCTTCAAGGAAACGGACGTGCGACCCATGGGCCGCGTGGCGATGGGCGTTCGCGGCATCCGGCTGCGCAGCGGCGACTATGTGGTCGGTGCCGGTAGCACAAGCTCCGGCCAGGCGCTTCTGACCATAACCGAAAAGGGCTACGGCAAACGCACGGCGGTGGAGGAATACACGGTCCACGGCCGAGGAGGCCTGGGTATGCGCAACTATAAGGTCACGGAAAAAACGGGCGAAATTGCCGCGGTAAAGATGGTCAACGAGCAGGAAGATATCCTGATCATCACCGACGACGGCACCATCATCCGCATGGCTGTGGAGGGCATTTCCCTGCTGAGCCGCTCTACCCAGGGCGTGCGCGTCATGCGCCTGAGCGGGGACAATCGGGTCATCTCCATCGAAAAGACCGAGCGGGAAAGCGGCGAGGAGGAATCCGCGCCGGAGGAAGCGGAGCTTCCGCCGGAAGAAGAATAAACGGCTGGCGTACCGGACAAGCGGCCGAAGGGGGACTGTGACATGAACGAGCAAAACGAGAAAGAAAAGAAGCCGGAAGAACAGAAAAGCACCTGGTCGCCGCTGGCGATTGTAGCGCTGCTGCTCTTTACGCTGGCAGAATCCGGAGACACCGCCATGGTGACGCTGCTGTTCACCGCGCTGATCGTGGGGGCGATGGTCTATGCCCTGTATAAGGGCGTCTCCAGCTTCAGACGCAAGCGCACAGGAACGGAAGACGAGACCTCGCCGACCGCGTCACAGGTCGGCGCGGGAGACTACGAAGCGCCGGACGCCCATTGTGTGGTGTGCGAAAATACCGGAGAAAACCATTTGGAGCGGGATCAGGAGCTGCGAATCCGCCAGTTGGACGAATGGCTGGAGAGCGGCCTGATCGACAAGGCGGAGTATCAGGAACTGAGATCCCGCTATGAAAGGGATACATGAAGATAGTAAGCATTTACACCGACGGTGCCTGCAGCGGGAATCCCGGACCCGGCGGCTGGGGCGCGATTCTCTGCTATAAGGGTCTGGAAAAAGAGCTGTCCGGCGGGGCGGCAGACACCACCAACAACCGCATGGAGTTGACCGCGGTGATCGCTGCCCTGCAGGCGCTCAAGGAGCCCTGCGTGGTGGAGCTGTATTCCGACTCCAAATATGTGATCGACGCGCTGGAAAAGGGCTGGGCCAGAAGCTGGAAACAGAAGAACTGGACCAAGTCCGACAAGAAGCCCGCGCTGAATCCGGACCTGTGGGAGACGCTGCTGGCGCTGACGGAAAAACACGAAATGCATTACCATTGGGTCAAGGGCCACGCCGACAACGCGTACAACAATCGCTGCGACCGACTGGCCGTGAGCCAACGGGAGAAGTATGCCTGAGGATATGGAGAAAAAAATCAACTATTACGGGTCGCCGCTGAAAATCTTCTGGTATTACATCGCCCGGCATAAAGGGCTGTTCGCCTTGGATATGGTCTGTGCGCTGGCAGTGGCGCTGCTGGATCTGATCTTTCCCTATGTGTCCCGGCGCAGCATGAACACCCTGCTGCCGCAGCGGTTCTATGCGGCCTTTTTCACGGTGATGGGCCTGCTGATGCTGGCTTTTGTGCTGAAGGCGGCGCTGTACTACGTGATCACGGTGCTGGGGCATCGGATGGGCGTGCTTACCGAGGCGGATATGCGGCGGGATCTATTTACCCACATGCAGGAGCTGTCCTGTGGCTTTTACGACAAAAACCGGACCGGCGTGCTGCTCAGCCGGGTGACCAACGACCTGTTCGAGGTGACGGAGCTGGCGCATCACGGGCCGGAAAATGTGGTTATCTGTGCGTTGACCATCGTGGGCGCGCTGATTTTAATGGCCTTTTTGCAGTGGCGGCTGGCCCTGGTTCTGGCGCTGGCGCTGCCGCTTTGTATGTGGTTTACCCTGAGCCAGCGGGTGCGCATGCGAACGGCCAATCTGGAGGTCAAGCGCAAAACCGGCGTCATCACGGCGGCCATAGAGAGCAGCCTTTCCGGCGTTCGTACCGCCAAGGCCTTCGCCAACGAAAAGCAGGAGGCGGAGAAATTCGATCAGGCCAACGAGCTGTTCAAGGGCGCCAAGGTGGAATACTATAAGAGCATGGGCCTGTACATGAGCGGCATGGAATTCACCACTGGCTTTCTGCAGGTTCTGGTGATCACCGTGGGCGGCGCGCTGATTATGGCCGGCCAACTCAATTACATAGACCTGATTACCTTTACCCTCTATGTGTCCGCCTTTACCGCGCCCATCCGCCGGCTGTTTCAATTTGCCGAGCAGTACATGCAGGGCAGCGCGGGCTTTCTGCGCTTTTTGGAGATCATGCGCACCGAAGCGGAGATAAGTGACGCTCCCGACGCCGAGGTGCTGGGCGAGATCCAGGGTCGGGTGGATTTTCACGATGTGAGCTTTCATTACGACAACGGCGTGCCCGTGCTCAGCCACATCGATCTGCACATTCAGCCCGGAGAGAAGTTTGCCGTTGTGGGTCCCTCCGGCGGCGGCAAGACCACGCTTTGCCAGTTGATCCCCCGCTTCTACGATGTCAGCGAGGGCAGCGTCTGCGTGGACGGACGGGACGTGCGTACGGTAACGCAGGGGAGCCTGCGGCGTAACGTGGGTATCCTGCAGCAGGACGTGTTCATGTTTGCCGGCACCGTACGGGAGAACATCCGCTACGGCCGACCGGACGCCACCGATGAAGAAATTGAGGAGGCGGCCCGGCTTGCGGAGATCCACGAGGAAATTCTGGCCATGCCCGCGGGCTACGACAGTTACATCGGCGAGCGGGGCGTGATGCTCTCCGGCGGACAGAAGCAGCGGATTTCCATTGCCCGGGTGTTTTTGAAAAATCCCAGGGTTTTGATCCTGGACGAAGCAACCTCCGCTTTGGACACGGTCACCGAGCAGAGGATTCAGCACGCCCTGGACGCGCTGAGCCGGGGCCGCACCACCATCCTGATTGCCCATCGGCTGTCCACCGTGCGCAGCGCCGACTGCATTGCCGTGGTGGAAGGGGAGCGGATTGTGGAACAGGGAAGCCATGAAGAACTGATGCGGCGCAACGGCGTCTATGCCGAACTGTGCCGGGCCCAGGATCTGGGTTGAGAAAGGGGACGCTATGCTGATCGTCAAAAAGGGCGGGCACCGGGATTTGGAGCGGTACTACAGCCTGTTTGAAATCGACTTTGACAAAAAAGAGCTGCTGCCCAAGCTGAGCATCCACCGGGCGTTAAGCCGGGGTGATCAGGAGCTGCTGCTGTTTCTGGACGAAGAGAGTCAGCTGGTGCTGGCCTACGCCCTTGTGGGCACCCGCAGCCTGTATGGCTACGTGCTGCTGAAATACTTCGGCGTGCTCCCCTGGTATCGGGGACACGGCATAGGCGTGGAGGCCATGCGGCTGATCAACCGCCGCTACGCCGACCGGCAGGGAATCCTGGCAGAGCTGACCGTCTTTGAAGACAAGGAGGACGGGTATCGCAGAAAGCTTCGCCGGTTTTTTGCCCGTTTTGGCTATGTGGACGTGGCCTGTGACTACCGGCTGGGCGGCGCGCAGGCGGATCTGATGGTCAAGCCCCTGCAGAGCAGCGCGGAGATCGCGCCTGTGGCCCATCGGATCCTGCAGGATTTTTACGGACGCTGGCTGAGCCCGGCCTCCGTTTCCCGGATGATCGACATCCGCCCGGTGTGAGCCGCTTGTGGCTCAAGATGCTTGAGCATACGCAAACTGAGAGAACAGAAAAGGCGTTGCCTCCATGCCGTTTGGCTTGTCGGTCTGGGGCAACGCCTTTTCAGGAGGCGCTATGAGAAGCAGAGAAGAAATGCTGCACGATGCCAAAACTTTATACGACTTCCACGCCGACTGCGGGCCGAGCTTTGCGCAGGCGGACCTCATCTTGGCCGCCGGGAGCCACGATCTGCGGGTGCCGCGCTACGCCGCGAAGCTGTTTTTGGACGGCGCTGCGCCCCTGCTCGTGTGCAGCGGGGGTCTCGGCAAGGTGACCGAGGGTCTCTGGCAGGAGACGGAAGGAGAGCTCTTCGCCCGGGAATGCGAAGCCCTGGGCGTTCCGGAGGAGCGGATCATCGTGGAAGCGCAGGCGACAAACACCGGAGAGAATTTTACCCGCAGCCGGGCGCTTCTGGAGGCGCGGGGCATTTTCCCAAAAACCGGAATTCTTGTCTGCAAGCCCTATATGTCCAAACGCTGTCTGGCTACCGGACGCAGGCAGTGGGCGCAGGTGGACTGGCGCGTCAGCGCGCCGCCGATTTCTTTTGAAGACTACGCGAACGAAGACTGTCCGCTGGAACAGGAAATCCAGCTGATGGTGGGCGATCTGCAGCGGCTGCGGGTCTATGCCGAGCAGGGCTTTCAGGCGCCCACGCCGGTGCCGGAGGAAATCTGGCAGTGCTATGAGCGACTGGTGAAGGACGGCTTTGACCGATACGTGATTCGCTGAGAGACCGCCACAAAAGGTTTGCGTATGACAGGAGAAGATGCTATAATACCCCCCATGAACATCCTGTTCCAGCAAATATTGGAAAACAAGGAAGCTGCCGCCCTCCCCGGTCTGCTGGAGAGCGGAGGGCTTCCTGCGCTTGTTTCCGGGCTTTCTGCGGTGCATCGGGCCAATCTGGCCGCGGCGCTGCGGGAACGCAGCGGGCGGCCGCTGTTTGTGATTTGCCCAGACGACACCGCGGCGGAAGGCGTTGCCAATGACCTGAGAGCCATGCTGGGAGAAGAGGTCTGCAGCCTGGGGATGCGGGACTTTACCTTCTACCCCAGCGAAGCGGTTTCCCGGCAGGGGGAGCAGCGGCGGCTGGCCGCATTTTATGCGCTGCGCGCCGGGCAGATCCAAGTGGCGACGGCCTCGATTTCGGGTTTGCTGCAGCGGACTGTGCCGCCGGAGGAGCTGGAGCGGGCGGCGTTTACCCTGGACGCCAGCGGCAGCTACTCCATCGAAGACGTGGAGGACGCGCTGCTGCGCTGCGGATATCAGCGGACGGTGCAGGTGGAGGGGCCGGGGCAGTTTGCCCGCCGGGGCGGCATCCTGGATTTTTTCTCTCCCGCGGATCCGGAACCGGTGCGTGTGGAATTTTGGGGCGATGAGATCGACTCCATGGGCCGCTTCGAGGTGGCCAGCCAGCGGCGCAGCGAACAGATCAGCCGCTGCACCATCCTGCCGGCGGCGGAAAGCCTGCCGGGGCTGACTCCGGGAGGCGTGGACGCGTTCTGCCGCCAGCTGGAAAGCCTGGCCCAGCGCTATGACAAGCGCCGCAGCAGCGAAACCGCCGCGGCCATGGCCGCGGGGCTGCAAAGCGATGCGGAGCGGCTGCGGGGCGGCGTGATCCTTTCGGATATGGACCGGTATTTGCCGCTGCTGTACCCAACGGCCAGCGGACTGGATTATATCCCAGAGGA
>CACZSJ010000027.1 GCA_902783825.1 Oscillospiraceae bacterium
GGGGGACGGGGCGGGCATACGGAAGCGTACTACCACGACCAAGGCCGCCGTCAGCATAAGCAGCAACAGAATCTGAATGATTTTTTTCATAAAAAACGAACCTCGTAGAGGATAAATGCCCACCCATTATAAGCAGAAAGAGCCGAGAAAGCAAGAGAAACAGCGCCGAAGGAAGAATTCGGCGCTGTTTTTTGGAGTATATCAGTTGTTGAAGCTGGCAAACCAGCTGGAATAATCTACAACGCCGTCTGGTCCATCGTAGGTTCCCATGAGCTTGCTCATGGCGCGATCGTAGGCCTCGCTGCCTTCCTCATAGGGAGTGGGGCAGTAATCGTTATACGCTTCGCCTGTGTAATCCTCCAGAACGGGCTTGCTGCTGCAGCAGCAGGGGATGGCCGTCAGGCCGTTGTTGCTGACACTTCCGTCCAGATCCCGCTTTACCTGGATCTGCACGATGGCGGTATCCATGTCCCGTGGGCTTGTGCTGCCGCCAAAGGACCAGTTGCCCATGCTGTAGAGGATATAAGCACCGTTGTATTCCTCAATGGGCTGCAGACAGTGGGAATGGCTTCCGTAGATCAGATTGGCGCCGGCGTCAATGCAGGCGTGCGCCAGATCAACCTGAACCTGTTTGGGGCGATAGACAATCTCATCCTGGCCCCAATGGAACATACACACGATGTATTCGGCCCCTTCGGCTTTGAGCTGCTCAATGGCGGCCACACATTTTTCCGTGTTGGGATAGTAACCGTTGTAATCGCAGTAGATTCCCACCGTCAGACCGCTTTCCGTGCTGAGAAGCGTATGCTGTCCCTCTTGACAATAGGGGATCTGGAGACCTTCCAGAGCCGAGCAGGTATCGTCGATGCCCTGCTGCCCGAAATCAGCCGTATGGTTGTTGGCGGTGGTCACAAAGTCTACCTTGCCTTCTACCAGGATCTGAGCATAATCGGCGGGCGCCCGGAAATGGAAGGGCGTTTCCGAATACAGCCGCGTGTCCGAGAAGGTGCATTCCAGGTTGGCGATGGTAAGATCGTCCGACTCAAAGTATTGCACGGTCCGGGAGAAGGGGTAGGCATAGTCTCCGTTCATCAAAGAAGCATAGGAGTAGGGACTGGTCTCCAGAAGCTGTTGGTGCGAGGCCAGGGTACAGTCGCCGACGGCGGAGATGGTGAAAATTTCCGGTGTGGGCTCCGGCGTTGGCGTCGGGGTCGGCTCGGGTGTGGGCTCCGGCGTAGGCTCCGGCGTGACTTCCGCCGAGGGAACGGCGGTTTCCGCTGCCGGAGGGGGCGTGGCCAGCGCGGCGCTTTCTCTCGACGCTGCCGAGTTATCGGCAAAATAGCGCAGCAGAAGAATAGCGGCCAGGAACAGCAGAGCCAGGATGAATACAATCGTTTTGATAGCTTTTTTCATGTACGTATGCCTCAATCAAAGAATTGGATGATATCGACATTATAGTCAATCTCTGGCAGGAAAGCAAGGGAAACGGGACAAAGCGTCCGCAAATAGCGGACAAAAGAACACTCCGGACCGCATGTGCGGCCCGGAGCAAATGCTGAGACAGGAGTGAAAAGGGAGAATATTCTTTACAGCAGACCGCCGATCTTCACAAACAGGGGAGCAAAGACCAGGGCCACAACGGTCATCAGCTTGATGAGAATGTTCAGAGAGGGACCGGAGGTGTCCTTGAAGGGATCGCCAACCGTGTCGCCGACGACGGCAGCCTTGTGGGCAGAGGAGCCCTTGCCGCCGTGGTGGCCTTCCTCGATGTACTTCTTGGCATTGTCCCAGGCGCCGCCGGAGTTGGACATGTAGATGGCCAGCAGCACACCGGTGACCAGAGAGCCGCCCAGCAGGCCGCCCAGAGCTTCAGGCCCAAGCAGGATGCCAACGGCCAGAGGAACGACAACAGCCATGACGCCGGGCACGATCATTTCGTGCAGAGCGGCGCGAGTGGAGATGGAAACACAGGTGCCGTAATCGGGCTTGGTGGTCCCTTCCAGAATGCCGGGGATATCATGGAACTGACGGCGGACTTCCTCGATCATCTTATACGCAGCCTTGGACACAGAGTCCATGGTCAAAGCGGAGAACGCAAAGGGGAGCATACCGCCGATCAGCAGGCCAATGACGACAGAAGGCGTCAGCAGGTCGATGCTGTCCAGATTTACCTCCGTGGCGTAGGAAACGAAGAGGGCCAGCGCGGTGAGCGCAGCGGAACCGATGGCGAAGCCCTTGCCCATGGCGGCAGTGGTGTTGCCTACGGCGTCCAGCTTATCGGTGATTTCGCGCACGTGAGGATCCAGGCCGCTCATCTCCGCGATACCGCCGGAGTTGTCCGCGATGGGACCGTAAGCGTCCACGGCGACTGTGATGCCGGTGGTGGACAGCATGCCAACCGCGGCCAGAGCGATACCATAGAGGTCATTGGTGACAGAATAGGAGATGTAAATACCCACACAGATCAGAACGATGGGCACCCAGGTGCTCTTCATGCCCACGGCAACGCCGCTGATGATGGTGGTGGCGGAGCCGGTCTCGGACTGGTCGGCAATGCGTTTGACAGAGCTGTAGTCACCAGAGGTGTAGACCTCGGTGATGTAGCCGATTACCAGGCCGACGATGATGCCGGCAATGATGGGCATGGCAAAGTACAGCTTGCCGAAGAAAGCAAGACTCAGAGGGATGGAGCCCAGCGCCACCAGCGCGGCGGAAACGTAGGAGCCCATCTTTAAAGCCTTATGGGGGTTGGAATTCTCCTTGCCACGGACAAAGAAGGTGGCGATGATGGAGGCGAATACGCCGATGGCGGCGATGGTCAGCGGGAAGGTGGCGCCGGCGCCTTCAAAGTGACCGGCAACGGCAACACCCAGAGTCAGAGCGGAGACCAGTGCGCCTACGTAGGATTCGAACAGGTCGGCACCCATGCCGGCCACGTCGCCCACATTGTCGCCCACGTTGTCGGCGATGACAGCGGGGTTACGCGGATCGTCCTCGGGGATACCCGCTTCCACCTTGCCCACCAGGTCGGCGCCAACGTCAGCGGCCTTGGTGTAAATACCGCCGCCCACACGGGCGAACAGGGCGATGGAGGAAGCACCAAGGGAGAAGCCGAAGAGAATGCTGTAGTTGCCAGTGATGATGTAGATCATGCTGCAGCCCAGCAGGCCCAGGCCAACCACGCACATACCCATGACGGAGCCGCCGGAGAAGGCGATGGACAGGGCCCGGTTCATGCCGGATTCCAGAGCGGCATTGGCCGTACGTACGTTGGCTTTGGTGGCCACGCGCATACCAAAGAAACCGGCCAGAATCGAGCAGAGGGAACCCATCAGGAAGCAAATCGCGGTGCCCCAGCTGATAAACAGGCCGATCAGAACAAACAGTGCGGCGATGAAAATAGCCAGAATCTTATATTCTGACTTCAAAAAAGCGTCCGCCCCTTCTGCGATAGCAGCGGCAATCTCCTGCATCCGTTCCGTGCCGGGCGCTGCCTTGGAGACATAGTTTGCCTTGTACGCTGCAAAGAGCAGGGCGGCCAGTGCGAGTATGGGCGTGATCCATTGAATCTTTTCCATATCCATACACCCCTTTATTCGTAGTGATTCTTTGTGTATTTTACACGACTGAGCTGATTTCTACAAGGCCAAAAAACAAGCTTTTGTGGCACAATAACCAAGTTTATTCAAAATGACGAATTCGCCCCTTTTGCTACAGTCTTTCTGGTCAAAATATCCAAAGCAAAATTCGCGCTTGCCGTCGTTTGGCGAAGCTGTTTGGGAAGAACGAGGGAAAAAGTCGGAAAGTTAAATAAATAACGGCGATTTCTGAAAAAAATGCATCCCGCTGGGTGCATTTTCTTTTGACGATTCCGACAAGATGCGCTGGGACAGCACATCGGAAGCGCTGGCTGGCGGCGTCGGAATCGCAGGCTGGAGCAAATAACACTTGGAATTGACAGGCAAAGGCGGTATAATGAAATGTAGAAAGAGAGAAGGAGATATGCACATGGACGCGATGCATATGAACCATATCCCGCGGGACGACGTGTACCTGTTCAATACGGGGAATGCCCGAAAGGCCTGGCTGTGTTTTGGCTGCTGCTATGTGCCGCAGCTGCAGGCGCACCGCTTTCTGGTGTGGGCGCCCAATGCCAGGGCGGTCAGCCTGGTGGGGGACTTCAACGGCTGGGACTGGGGCGCCACGCCTATGGAACGGCTGGAGGGCGGTGTATGGGCTGTCTTTCTGGAGGGGCTGCAGGACGGTCAGCGCTACAAATACTGTATCACCGGCGCCGATGGCCGGGAGGTGTTGAAGGCAGATCCTTTTGCCGCCTATTCCCAGTGCGGGATGGACACGGCCTCCATGGTTTGGACGCAGCGTCCCTACCCTTGGACAGACCAGGATTATCTGCGTCGCCGGGCAGGCTCCGACTTTATGCGTACGCCCATGAGCATCTATGAGCTGCATCCGGGCTCCTGGCAGATCCCGGAGGAGGGTGTGAGCTACCGCTGGCTGGCGGATCATTTGGCGGACTATTGCCGGGAAATGGGCTACACCCATGTGGAGCTGATGCCCGTGACGGAATATCCCTACGACGGCTCCTGGGGATATCAGGTTACCGGATATTATGCCCCCACCTCTCGCTACGGTACGCCGGACGATTTCCGATATTTTGTGGACAGGCTCCACAGCGTAGGACTTGGGGTGATTATGGACTGGGTTCCCGCGCATTTTCCCAAGGACGAGCATGGCCTTGCGAGCTTTGACGGGACGCCCCTGTACGAGTGCAAGGAGCGGCGTATGGCCGAGCATCCGGAGTGGGGAACGCTGATTTTTGATTATGCCAGCGATCAGGTGCAGAGCTTTTTGGTTTCCTCCGCCTGCAAGTTTTTTGAGGAATTCCATATCGATGGGATTCGGGTGGATGCAGTCAGCTCCATGCTGTATCTCAACTATGGCCGCCGGGACGGCGATTTTACGCCCAATGAGGAGGGAGGCGCCACCAATTTGCACGCGCTGCGCTTCCTGCGCAAGCTCAACTCTGCCGTGCTGTCCCAGTACCCCGGCACCGTTACGATTGCGGAGGAATCAACCGCCTTTCCCCTGATCACGGCGCCGCCGGACGTGGGCGGCGTGGGCTTCTGCCTGAAATGGGATATGGGCTTTATGCACGACACCATTGATTATATGTCCTTAGATCCCTATTTCCGCAGCTTCAATCATAACAAGCTGACCTTCTCCATGATGTACGCTTTTGCGGAGAACTACGTTCTGGCCTATTCCCATGACGAGGTGGTTCATGGCAAATGCTCCATGATCAACAAAATGAGCGGGGACTACGACCAGAAATTTGCCTCTCTGCGGGTGCTGTACGGGTACCAGTTTGGCCATCCCGGCAAAAAGCTCACCTTTATGGGCAGCGAGTTCGGGCAGTTTATTGAGTGGAACTGGAAACAGGGGCTGGACTGGCTGCTGCTGGACTATCCCCGACATGTGGAGCTGCAGCGCTACATGCGGGAGCTGAATCTGCTGTATACCTCTACGCCGGCCATGTATGAGCTGGACAGATCCTGGGAGGGCTTCAAATGGCTGAATGTGGACGACGCGGGGCGCAGTTCCGTGGCCTTTCTGCGGTCGGCGCCCGGGGCCAAGAGCTATCTGGTATGTGTGTGCAATTTCACCCCGGTATCCTATGAGGATTTTGTGATCGGCCTGCCGCAGGCAGGAAGCTTGAAAGAGGTTCTCAACAGCGACGAGCTGCGCTTCGGCGGAAAAGGCTTGGGGAATCCCCAGCTGATTCGAAGCCGGAAAGAAGGCTTTTTGGACATGGAGCATTCGGCGGCCATCTGCCTGCCGGCCATGACGGCGCTGTTTTTCCGCTTCAGTCCGAAGAAAGAGAAAAAAGAGAATGGAGTTTTGCCTGTCCGCGAAGCCGCAGGAGCGGACGGGGCATAAAGCCAACTGCGGCAGAATGGAGTAAGCAATGAAAAGAGAGTTTCGGGATTTGTTGAGGGAAAAGGATCGCAGCCAGCTGCCGGCCGTTTTGCTGGCGGCGGCGGAATGCGCGCCGCTGTCCAAGACCGGCGGTCTTGCGGACGTGGTCGGCGCCCTGCCCAAATCCCTGGCAGCCCTGGGGATCGACGCCCGGGTCATCACGCCGTATCACCGGGTCATCAAGAACAAATACGCCGAACAGGTGGAGCATTTGTTCTACTTCTATGTGCAGCTTGGCTGGCGGCGGGAGTACGTGGGCATTGAAAAGCTGGTATTGGACGGCGTCACCATCTATCTGGTGGACAACGAACGGTATTTCGGAGACCGGATCTATCTGGGCGGAGATGCGGAAGGGGAGCAATATGCCTTCTTCAGCCGGGCTGTGCTGGACGCGCTGCCCAATCTGGATTTCCGGCCGGAAGTGCTCCACTGCAACGACTGGCACACGGCCATGATCCCCATGTTGGGACGGACTCAGTATTCCGGCGGCATGCAGGAAGGCCTGCGCTATTTGCTTACGATCCACAATATCGCGTACCAGGGCATCTATGGCTTTGACTACGTCAAGGATCTGCTGGGCGTAGAGGACAAGTACCTGACTCCGGAATTCATGGAGCTTAACGGCTGTGCCAACTTTATGAAGGGCGGCCTGGTGTTTGCCCACAAGATCAACACGGTCAGCCCCAGCTACGCCCGAGAGATCCTGATGCCTTATTACGCAGAGGGCCTGGAGGGGATTCTCAACGCCCGGCAAAACGATCTCAGCGGGATCATCAACGGCATTGACAAGACCGTATTCAACCCCCACAGCGATGCACTGCTGCCTGCCCATTATGACCGGGGACACAGGAAGGGAAAGGCGGTCTGCAAGGCGGCGCTGCAGGAACGGATGGGCCTGGAGCAGCGCCCGGATGTGCCGCTGTTTGCCATGGTCACACGTATGACAGAGCAAAAGGGCTTCGATCTGGTGGCCTGCGTGCTGGACGATATGATGAGCCGGGAGGACATGCAGTTTATGCTGCTGGGGACTGGCGATACACGCTTTGAAAACTTTATGCGGCAGGCCGAGGAACGCTATCGCGGCCGCCTGTGCGCCTACATAGGCTACAGCGAGGAGCTGAGCCATCTGGTCTATGCCGGCAGTGATTTCTTCCTGATGCCCTCTCGCTTTGAGCCCTGCGGCCTGAGCCAAATGATCGCCATGCGCTACGGCTCCCTGCCGATCGTGCGGGAGACCGGTGGGCTGCGGGATACGGTGAGAGCGTACAATCAGTATACCGGCGAGGGGGATGGCTTTTCCTTCTCCAACTTTGACGCCTGGGAAATGCGCGACGCCACCCACAAGGCCATCGAGGCCTACTACAACAAGGACGTCATGGACGGCCTGATCAACAGCGCCATGCAGGCAGATTTTGGCTTTGAGCGCTCCGCCATGGAGTATGCGAGACTCTATCTATGCATGCTGTAAAGCCGCTGGCCTTCTCCGCACCGGCGGAGGGAAGCAGGAATCCGTGCTATGAAATCCCCTTTGGCGGCAGCTATCGAGAGAGCTGGACCGAGGGCTATTCCCTGACCATCCATTATCAGGACCGGCGCAGCGTGCTGGCGGTCTGGAACGGAGAACAGTGGCGTGCGGAAGCGGGGGACCCCCAGTTGACGGCGCAGCTGAAAGCAGCGGATTGCCCGGCGGTGACGACCTGGTACTTCCAGGCGGCAGCCGAGACACGAGCCGCGGTGGATCGCTGTGCTGCCTGTGGCCTGCATCCGGAGCAGCTGTGGGAATGCGCCCACTTTGACGGAAATCCTCTGGCCGCGCCGGAGCTGATGCGGATGCTGATGGACGACTGCGGCCTGTCCTTGGACAGCGCCTATCAAGTGGTGTCGGAATGCTGCGAAGATTTGAACGCCACGGGAGTGGATGTGGAGCAGTTGTATCCTCTGCAGCCCCGCACGGCGCACGTGATCAGCATTCTGCGTGGCTGCGGTCATCACCTGCTGACAGCGGAACATGATGCGCGAGATCCGGCGTTTCGCTCCCCGAGCGGCGCGATCCAGGAAGGAAACGAGCTGCGTATGGGCCTGCGGATTCTGTCAGGACGGGCAGAGCGTGCCTATCTGCTGCTGCGGGGAGACGAACTACAAAGAGAGTATCGGATGCGCAGGGAAGGGGACTTCTTTGTCTGCCATGTTGCGGCGCCTGCCCAGGCGGCGGCGCTGTGGTACAGTTTTCGCATTGAGACAAGCAGCAGCTCCCACTGGCTGTGCCCGGATGAGAGCGGTTACCGGGGGCGCCTGTACGGCTATGAGGCGCCGGGCTTCCGGCTGACCGTGTACCGCAGGGGCTTCGATACGCCCGAGTGGTTTCGCCGCAGTGTGATGTATCAGATTTTTCCCGACCGATTCGCCTTTTCTCAGGATGATACCGCCCGCAAAGGGGTGGAATATCATCGCAGCCTGGGGCAGACGCCGCAGCTGCATCCCAACATCAGCGAGCCGGTGCGCTGGCAGCCCCGGGATTTTGAAACGGACTACAGTCCAGATGATTTCTATGGGGGTACGCTGCAGGGCATCCGGGAAAAGCTGCCGTATCTGAAGGAACTGGGCGTCAACTGCCTGTACCTCAATCCCATTGTGGAGGCGCGCTCCAATCATCGCTACGACAGCTCGGATTATCTGAAGGTGGATCCTATCCTGGGCAGCAACGAAACATTTGAAGTCCTGTGCCGGGAGGCGGAGAGGATGGGGATTCGCCTGATACTGGACGGCGTCTTTTCCCATACCGGGGCCGACAGCGTCTATTTCAACCGCTGGGGGCACTATCCGGAAAAAGGCGCCTGCCAGGGGGCCGATTCGGTCTATTACGGCTGGTATGATTTTCAGCAGTTTCCGGACCGCTACCGCTGCTGGTGGGGCTTTCGGGATCTGCCAGAGGTAGAGGAGCAGAATCCGGACTGGCAGCGCTTCATCATTACCGGGCATGACAGCGTGGTCAAAACCTGGCTGCGCCGCGGCGCGTCCGGCTGGCGGCTGGACGTAGCGGACGAGCTTCCGGATGAGGTGCTGAGCAAGATCCGACAGGCGGCCAAAGAGGAGAAAGCGGATGCGCTGATCCTGGGTGAGGTCTGGGAAGACGCGGTGATCAAGGAAAGCTACGGCGGCCGCAGGAATTACGCACTGGGCTACTCGCTGGACACGGTGATGAACTACCCACTGCGCAAGGCGGTGCTGAATTTCATGCACGGGCACATCGACGCCTACGGCCTGCGGGACTTTTTGGTCGGCCAGCAGAGCAACTATCCCTTGCCCATGTATTATGCGCTGATGAATTTGCTGGGCTCTCACGATGTAGAGCGGATTCGCACGGCTCTGGCGGCGGATGTAGATTTGAGCGCGCTGAGCCGGGAAGAGCAGATGCATCTGTACTATTCCCCGGAGGCGCTGGAGCTTGCCCTGCGAAAAGAAAAGCTTTGCGCGGCGATTCAGTTTGCCCTCCCCGGGGTGCCCAGCATCTACTACGGGGACGAGCAGGGCATGTGCGGCGTGCGGGATCCTTTCAATCGGCTGCCTTTCCGGCAGGAGAATCCGCAGCTGCAGACCTGGTATACAGAGCTGGCGCAGCTGCGCCGCCGGGCCGACGCGCTCAGCACGGGGCATGCGCGTTTTCTGGCTGCCGGCCGCGATCTGCTGCTGATTCTGCGTTACATAGACAACGAGCGAGATATATTTGACCAGCCTGCGGAAAATGGTGCGTATCTGGCGGTAATCAACCGCGCAGAGCACACCATGGACTATACGGCAGACTGCCGGGAGGCCGGGCTGGGCCTGGTGCAGGGGAGAATCGGACCCTGCGAGGTGGAGATTCGGGTTTTGTGAGGAGACAGACTATGGAAAAACAGGAGCTGTCCATGCTGGAACGGCTGTTGGAATGGCTGGCGGTATGGCTTCGGGAAAACAGACTTGCCTTGTTCAGCGGCCTGGGAGCGGGCCTGCTGGCGCATACCTATGCTTTCACCAACAAATTGGTCAACGCAGACGAGGTTTGGTCTCTGTTTGAACGCGGCGCTTCCGTCACGTCCGGTCGCTGGGGCTTGGAGCTGTCCAAGTGGATCTTCCCCAGCATTTCCATGCCGTGGATTTATGGCCTGCTCAGCATCCTGTTGCTGAGCCTTGCCGCCTGCTGTACCATCCGGCTGTTTGCCATCGAAAGCAGGGGATTGCAGATGCTGCTGGCGGCGGCCTTTGTCAGCTTCCCAGCGGTGACGGGCCTGTTTTGCTTTATGTTTACTAGCGCACCCTATGCCTTGGCTTTTTTGCTGGCGGTGCTGGCGGTTTACCAGGCAGAGCGGGAGCGTCTTCTTGCATGGGTTGGGGCTTGTCTGCTGCTGATTCTGGCCATTGGCACCTATCAGGCATATGTGGCCTTGGCCGCCAGCTTTTTTGTGATCCGGATGATTCAGCAACTGATATCCGGCAAAGAAACGGCTGGAGACGTGCTGCGTTACGGTCTGCGGCGTGTGGCTCTGCTGTTGGTGAGCATGGGGATTTACTACGGGATTTGCCTTGTGGCGCTGCGCCTCACAGGTCTCAGCTTCGCTGAATACGGTGTGGAGAGAAACACCGGCATTTTCTACAAGACGGCTTTGGCCTACAGCTCCTTCCTGCGTACCTTTACCCGTGGCTATTTTGCCTTTGTCCGCAGCCCGCTCGCCCTGGTTTTCCACGGCATTTTGCTTGTGATTTCTGCGGCGGCAGTCCTGCATTGGCTCAAGGATCGTCCGGGTACAGCCAAGTCGGCGCTGCTGATCTTGTGCCTGCTGCTGTTCCCACTGAGCGTATACTGCATTTTCTGGATTGCCGAAACGGGGATCATCCATTCTCTGGTGCTCCACAGCTTTGTGTCCGTCTATGTGCTGGCGGCGGTGCTGGTGGAAACCGTCCCGGAACGACCCGGGCGCTGGGGGAGAGATGCAGTTTTGCTGGCGCTGGCGCTGATCGTGGCCGGCAACGTATTCTTTGCCAAC
>CACZSJ010000028.1 GCA_902783825.1 Oscillospiraceae bacterium
ACGCCCACACCGGTCCCCGGCGCCCCCATTATCACCAAGAGCCCCACGGATGAAACCGTGGTGGAGGGCGGCTCCTGTTCCTTTGTGTCCCGCTACGAAGAGGCCATTTTTGCCGTGTGGCACTTTGTCAGTCCCGACGGCAGCATCGACCTGACCTACGAAGAAGCCCAGAAGGAATTCGCCTCCATGGAAATCATCAACGGCATGTACCGCACCATGCATCTTAAAAACATCCCCCTGGCCGCCAGTGGCTGGAGCGTGTACTGCCACTTCAGCAATAAAGTTGGCAGCACGGACACCGCCCGTGCCACGCTGACCGTCACCCCCAAAGCCTGAACCGCCTAAGCAAAACCGTGGCGCCCCGATAAGGCGCCACGGTTTTTTTGCGGCAAAGGAACACGCATAGCCCTTCCGGCCGCGTCATAGCATATAGGGCGGCGCACAAGAAGATCCCCGGGGCAAAGGCCCCGGGGATTGGTGGATTTTGCTCTCTTTCTTCTTACGCCTTGCGGACGCTGTCGATGTGACGGGTCAGGTCGAGCATCTTGTTGCTAAAGCCCCATTCGTTGTCATACCAGGCAACGAGCTTGACGAAATGATCGTTCAGCGCGATGCCAGCCTGAGCGTCGAAAATGGAGGTGTGGGGATCCGTACGGAAATCGGAGGAAACAACCTCGTCATCCACATACTCCAGGATGCCCTTCATGGGGCCTTCCGCGGCAGCCTTCATGGCGGCGCAGATCTCATCGTAAGTGGCAGCCTTCTCGAGACGGAAGGTCACGTCAACAACGGACACGTCCGGAGCGGGAATGCGCATGGACATACCGGTGAGCTTGCCGTTGAGTTCGGGAATGACCTTGCCCACAGCCTTGGCAGCGCCGGTGGACGAGGGGATGATGTTGTTGTAGATGGAGCGCGCGCCGCGCAGATCCTTCTTCTTGGGGAAGCCGTCGACGATGGCCTGCGTCGCGGTAGAGGCGTGTACCGTGGTCATGAGGCCTTCCACCACGCCAAAGTTGTCGTTGACGACCTTGGTGATGGGCGCCAGGCAGTTGGTGGTGCAGGACGCGTTGGACACGAACTGCATATCGGCGCTGTACTTTTCCAGATTGACGCCGCAGACGAACATGGGGGTGTCGTCCTTGGCGGGGCCGGACATGACGACGACCTTGGCGCCGGCATCGATATGCGCCTGGGCAGACTCTTTGTCCAGGTACACGCCGGTGCACTCCAGAACATATTCTACACCCAGCTCGCCCCAGGGGATCTGGGCAGCGTCGCGATAGGCCTTGTCAGAGAGAACCTTAACAAGCTTGCCGTTCACGGTCAGGGTGCTCTCCTCGTCGTTGCCGACGACCTCGCCATCGAAACGGCCATGCACGGAGTCATACTTCACGCAATAGGCGATGTGGGAAGCGGGGTGGCCGGGGGCGTTGATGGCAACGACCTCGATGTCGTCAGACTTGATAGCGGCGCGGAACGCCAGAGAACCGATACGGCCGAAGCCGTTGATGCCAACTTTGATCATACGAATATCCTCCAATGTTATTTAGAATCGCTTTGTTTGAGCCGGGCAAAAGCTTTGGCAGTTTTTGCCCGATTTGAACTCCTTGATTGTAACATATACTATCCCCAAAAATCAATATTCTCCCTTATGTATTTTGTACGAAAAAACGCCGAAAATCTCAAAACAACACCCCTTTTTTCTTCCATGATATTGTGTATTATGTCGGATTCTGCTAAGATGAAAAACAAAGGGGCGCCGCCGACCCCATTCCCGCCGGCGGAGAACGGAGGACGCTATGAACCAGACAACATCCCAAATTCTCTCTCTTACCAACGAGGCCGCCATCCTGCTGCAGCGGGGCCGGGTCAGCTATGCCAATGCCGCCGCCTGCAAGCTGCTGGGAGCAGACTGCGTAGGAAAAAGCACCCAGTCTCTTTTGGGTCAGGATGTGGCCGGCTTTCAAGCCTCCTCCTTTGTGGCGGATATCCCCCTGTCCAAACGCTCCTGCATCGTGCGCGTCTCCCGTCTGGAGGAAGGCCAGGTGGCTTTTCTGCACTGTCCGGATCTGGCGCCCGATATTGTCAACGACCCTTTCCTGTATGAGCTGCGCAGCGGTTTGATGAACATCAACATGGCCGCCGACCGGCTGCGGGAGGCGGCGGAACAGCTGGGAAGTCAAACCATGCTGTCTGACCTGCAATCCCTCACCCGCAGCCATTACCGTCTTCTGCGGCTGATCGGCAACACGTCTCTGCTGCTCAGCGCCTCCCGGGACAGCTTGCCTTGTGCGCCGCGGCCCATGAATTTGAGCAGCGCCTGCCGCTCCCTGCTGGAGACCGTCGCCCTTTTTTATCCCGGACTCCAATACAGGGCCGACCTGGAAGAAAATCTGACGCTGACCGCCGACCCTGCCCTGGTGCGGCAGCTCCTGTTGAATCTGCTGTCCAACTGCCTGGTGCATGCCGGGCCGGACTGTCAGATCTCCATCAGCCTGCTCAGCTCGCCCAGCAGCGTGGTTCTCTCTGTCAGCGACGACGGCCAGGGTATTCCTCCGGAGCTTCTGCACACCGTGTTCGACCGTTACCGCTATGGCTTCTCCCTGAGCCAGTTGGATCGGGGATCCGGCCTGGGGTTGACGGTAGCTCGCATCATTACCATGGCCCATGGCGGTACCCTGCTGCTGGAGAGCCAGCCGGGTCGGGGAACCACTGTGCGCGCCTCTCTCAGCCGGACGCTGCCGGATCGAGTCCGGCTTAGCGCACCAGATTCCGAAGCGGATACCCTGGTTCGGGACGTATTGATCGGTCTGGCGGACTGTCTGCCGCCGGACTGCTATACCGAGCGCTATTTGGATTGAGCACAAACCGATACAGGGCCGCGGCTGCACGCCGCGGCCCTGTATCGGTTTTATCCCTCTACTGCAAGACTTTTCCCAATACCCGCAGCGGAAGCTCCGGAGAAATCAGGATGTCCCCATACCGGGGGTTGAGCGAGTGCAGCGCCATCCGATCCTCCCGGGCCACCAGCTGCTTGAGATAGGCGTTTCCATCGTAGAGAAAAATCCCCACGTCTCCGGTCATCAGGCTGCGCTGCTGCCGGACCCAGACGATCTGTCCGTCATGGAAATCCGGCTCCATACTGTCTCCGGACACCCGCACACCGAAGTTGGAACCCTCCGGGACCTCCGCCCCCACCTCTACCATCTCATAATCTTCGCCGTCCAGAAACTGCCCCGTGCCGGCAGATACCGCCAGCGAGTACAGCGGAAGGCTGCGGCGCGGAACCGATGCCGCCGGCCGGAGGGTATAGCGCCCGCTCTCCCGCAGAAGCTGCACGTAGTCCAGCACCTTTCGCCGGCCCTCCCGATCCAAGCCTCGCAGGAAGCCTTCGCCGCCATCGGAAAAGGCGCCTTGGATGTCCTCGATTTCCAGCGCCCGGCAGAGAATCAAAAACTGCTCCGCGTTGGGCAGGGTGGTCCCGTTCTCCCATTTGGATATCGCTTGATTGGACACGGAGCAGCCCCGCCGGCTCAGCGCAGCCGCCAATTCCACCTGGCTCAGACCCAGCGCCCGGCGGCGCTCCGCCAACACTTCTCCAATCCGCATGCGCTCCCCTCCTTGCTCTCTTCTTTCTATATGACAGTATAACACGCCTCTCTCCTCTTGGCAAGGGAAAAATCTCTTAATCGGATATATTTTTCTCTTTACTTATCTTTTTAAGAGTATTATACTGTTGTTACTATCTTTTTAGGAGAGTTTCGCATGGAGCGTGTTATTCTGCATTCCGACATCAACGCCTGCTATGCCAATGTGGAGCGGCTGTACGATCCCAGCCTGTGCGGCGCGCCTCTGGCCGTCTGCGGCGCACAGGAGGAGCGTCATGGCATCGTCCTGTCCAAGGATCAGCTTGCCAAGCAGGCCGGAGTCAAAACGGGGATGGCCATCTGGCAGGCCCGGCGGCTGTGCCCCGGTCTGCAGGTAGTAAGGCCTCACTTTGAGCGCTATGAAACATACGCAGGCATGGTTCGGGAAATCTACTGCCGCTACACCGATCTCTGTGAGCCCTTCGGCATCGACGAAAGCTGGCTGGACATCAGCGGCTGTCTGAAATGCCCGGACGGGAGAAAGACCGCACTGGAGATCAAGGATCGGGTCTATCGGGAAACCGGGCTGACGGTGAGCATCGGCGTGTCCTGGAACAAGGTGCTGGCCAAGCTGGGCTCAGACTACAAAAAGCCCGATGCGGTGACGGTCATCGATCGGGACAATTTCCGGCAGCTGGTCTGGCCGCTTCCGGCCTCCGATCTGCTGATGGTGGGCCGCAGCACCAGCCGCAGTCTGGCGCGCATAGGTATCCGCACCATCGGAGAGCTGGCCCGGGCGGAGCCTGCGCTGCTGCGGCAGCGCCTGGGCAAAATGGGCCCGGTGCTGCACGCCTATGCCAACGGGCAGGATTCCTCTCCCGTCCGCCGGGTAGGCCAGGAGCCGCCTCCCAAGTCCCTGGGCAACAGCACCACCACCGCCCGGGATCTGCTCTGCGATCGGGACGCCTGGCTGACCTTGTTAACCCTTGCGGAAAGCGTAGGGGCACGGCTGCGGGAACAGGGGTATCGCTGCCGCTGCGTGGAAATCTCCCTGCGAACGGCGGAACTGGTGTGGAGCAGCCATCGGACGCGCCTGTTTCGGCCCACAGACTGTACCCAGGAGCTTCTGGACTGCGCCATGGCACTGTTGCGGGAGTGTCACAGCTGGCCCGGGCCCCTGCGCAGCCTGGGCCTTCGGGCGCTGGATCTGGTGCGTACCGACGCGCCGGAACAGCTGGATCTGTTTTGTGACTATACGCGGCTTGCCCGCCAGGAAAAGCTGGATCAGACGCTGGATCGGATCCGGAGCCGTTACGGCTATGAGAGCATACAGCGGGGCAGCGCTCTGGATGACGTGCAGCTGGGCGGCCTCAACGCCAAGAAGGCGCATAGCATTCACCCGGTGGGCTTTGTCCCGGCAGACTGATCAGGCACGGTAAAAGCAAAGCGGCCTCCCCCGTTCTTCGGGAGAGGCCGCTGTTGTGTTTGAGGGGCTCAGTATTCGTAGATACCGCCGCCGATGAACTCCCGCAGCAGAGAGTCCTCCGCTACCAGAGACTCGTCGATCTCGCCGAACAGCTGGATGGCCGGCAGCACCGCCCGCAGCTCGTCAAATCGCTCGATCCCTTCCGGGACGGAGTGAAACAGCTGGGTGGCCGTGCGGTTGAACACCGCCGGCTCATAGGCCAGGGAGGTGTCAAACTTGTAGTTGGCTTTGTTCTTGAAGGGAGAGATGTTATGCTTTTCTCCCCGGCGCACATTGGCCCACATCGACATGGTTTCCGCCGGATCGGAACCCCGGAAATTGAAATCCCGCACCATGCGGCGCACCAGCCGGAACCAGGTGCGTTTGAAGACGATCTTGCCCTCGAATTCCACATCGCTTCTGGCGGATATGTACAACTTGAATGCCTCCGGATGGCGGTCGGTAATCATGTCGTTGAGGGCGTGGATTCCCTCGAAGATCACCACCTCGTCATCCTTGAGCTTGATGGATTTGGACGGTTCCTGAACCCGCATCCGGCGGGAGAACTCATATTTGGGAATAAAAACCCGTTTTCCCTTGGACAACTGTGTGAAATGCTCATTGAGCAGCTCCATATCCAAGCACAGCGGGGACTCCAGATCCAGCTCCCCTTCCGGGGTTCTGGGGGCGGTCGCCGGATCCACGGTGATGAAGTAATCGTCCATGGCCACATAGTGGCTGCGGACGCCGCGGGTTTCCAGCTGCTCGGCAATCTTCATGGCTGTGGTGGTTTTGCCGGAGCCGGATGGGCCGGACAGCAGGACGATGGGACTGTTCTTCTTGTTTTCCAGGATCTTCTCCGCCGCTTTGCGCACCCGTGCCTGATAGCGGGCGTCGCTCTCTTCCACAAAGCCCTTGGGGTCTGCTACGGTCTTGAAATTGATGTCGCTCAGCTGATATGCCATTTATGCTTCCTCCTTATGCTCCAGCGCTTGATAAAACGCGCCGATCTTTTCTTTTTCCGCGCAGGTGCGCGCAATGTCACGATTATACTCCAGGGGATATTTGGGCGCCATGACCCGGAGATTGCGCCCCCCATCGGGCCGGATCAGCTTGGTGGATCCGCCGCCGCCCATGGCCAGAATGCTGCACAGCTCTTCCATGATGCAGATGTTGTAGAGATTGGCAAAGCCCGGTCGGGTCCAGCCCACATTCTCAAAGCCGCCGGACATGAATTTCTGCCGGTAGAGATAGTAGGGCTCATAGTCCGCCCCGCGCAGACGCGCCTGCGCCAGATCCAGCATAGCGCCCACCTGCTCCGCCCCCGGCAGAGCGGCTCCCTCCAGGGTGATGCGGGAGCCTTTTTTCAGGCTCAGGGTGTGGATCGTGATGTTCTCCGGCGCCAGGGCCAGCACCGCGTCCAGGGTTTTAGCAAAGCCGACTGTCGTATCTCCCGGCAATCCGGCGATCAGATCCATGTTCACAGCCATGCCGCCCACCGCACGCACGCTTTCCAGGGCCCTGACAATGTCCGCCGCGCTGTGCTTGCGGCCAATGGCTTCCAGCACCGCGTCCGACATGCTCTGGGGGTTGACGCTGATCCGATCCACGCCCTGCGCTCGGAGCACCTGCAGCTTTTCCGCCGTGATGGTATCCGGTCGGCCGGCTTCTACAGTATACTCCCGCAGCGCGCTCAGGTCAAATGCTTCCGCCAGCCGGGCACACAGTCGTTCCAATTGGGCGGCCGATAGCGTAGTCGGGGTACCTCCGCCCATGTACAGGGCCACCGGTCGAAGCCCCTGCGCCCGGACCTGCTGAGCCGTGGCTTCGATCTCCCGCTCCAGCGCCTGCAGGAAAGGCGGGATCAGCTGCATGCTTTTTTCCACCGCCTGACTGACAAAGCTGCAGTAAGCGCAGCGGGTGGGGCAAAAAGGGATTCCCACATACAGGCACACATCCCCAGGCGCCAGCGCCGCCTTGGCCAGCAGGGTGTGACGGCTGGCGTCTAGGCAAAGCGCGGCCCGCTCCGGCGAAACGTCAAACTCCTCCCGGAAGCCTCGCAGCGCCTCTTCCTCCTTGTCGCTGCTCTCCAGACGGGCGCAAAGCAGCTTGCCCGGACGCACGCCGGTCAGCGCGCCCCACACGGGTTTTTTGCAGCCCGAAGCCAACGCCGCGCGATAGACGGCGTTTTTGACCAGCCGCTGACAGCGGCGATCCCGCTCCACTTCCGTGGAGAGACTTCCCGCAGCCGCGGCCGCCCGGCCATGAAATCGCTGCCCGTCCCGCTGCAGGAGACAGGTAGCGGTCCAGAATTTTTCCCCCCGGCTCAGGCGAATCTCCATCCGATCCCCCGTCGGTCTGCCTTCGGGATAGACGGGGCGTTCCTCCGGGAACAGCGTCAGAAGCATCTGTTCCACCGCGTATTTATAGGAATGTCCATGCAGGTACAGCTTCACGCGTGTTCTTCCTTCTCCCCACGATCCCGGACAAGACTCCCGGTCTGCCGCACCATCAGAAAAGCTGTCTTTTCTGTTTTTTTGCGCGGCACGTATGAAGTGCCGGTCAAGTGGTCTATGATTTTTATATTATATCAGATGTACCCGAGTATGACAATGTGCAAAAAAATCAGCGATTTCAAGGCTCTCAGCCAAAAAAATTTTTTCGTTTTGCATAAAAAAAGGTTGGAAATCTCCGCGAATATATTGTATTATAGTGGTGTAAGTTATAATAATAGGGGTAGTGTTGCATGTTTTCGGTAGGTGATAAAATCATATACGGCGAAAACGGCGTCTGCACGGTGGATAAGATTGAACCCCTGTCTATGTCTGGCGCCCCCAAGGACAAGCTGTATTACCATCTCTCTCCTTTGGTGGGCAGCGGCACTTATTTCACGCCGGTGGATTCCAGCGCCTATATGCGTCCCGTGATGAGTCGGGCGGAGGCGGAGGCCTTGATCGACGCCATGCCCGGCATTGCGCCCGCCATCTGCAATGACAACCGCTTCAATCATGTGGACGCGTACTATAAAGAGCTGTTCCGGCTCCATAGCTGCGAGGCCCTGGTGGCCATCGTCAAGGGGCTGCGCAGCCGCATGGCTGAACGCAAAACCCGCAGCACCCGGGCGGAGGCCACCATGCGCCGCGCCAAGGACATGCTCCACGGGGAGCTGTCGGTGGCACTAGGGATCGAGATGCAGGAGGTCGAGGGCTACATACAGGCCCGCATCGGCCAGGAGGATCTTCCATAATATTGAACGCCGCCGGGCGATGCCCGGCGGCGTTTTGATCGGCATATATCAGCGCATAAGGTTATATAGGGTGCCGATGCCTTCGATTTCGATTTCCACTCCATCGCCTGGCTTCAGCCAGCTATTTTTTTTGTCGTCCTCCAGCGCCACGCCGCTGGGGGTGCCGGTGAAAATCAGATCCCCCGGCTCCAGGCGCACATAGCGGGAGGCATAGCGGATAATCTCCGCGCAATCAAAAATCATGTCGGTGGTGCAGCCGTTCTGCCGCAGCTGCCCATTGACGTAGCTTTTCACCGCGTGCTCTCTGCCGGGATCAAAGCTATCCGCCGTTACGATACAGGGGCCACAGGGGCCGAAGCCCGGCATGGTCTTGCCGATGAGCCACTGTCCGCTGCGCATCTGAGGCTCCCGAATGCTCAGGTCGTTGCCGCAGGTATAGCCAAAGACGCAGTCCATGGCCTCCTCCCGGCTCACATTCCAGGCGGTCTTGCCCATGACGATGACCAGCTCCGCCTCGTAGTCATAGCTGCTCTCCCAGGCGGGCAGCTCCACCGCCGCGCCGCTGGGAGCCAGGGCGTCGGCAAACTTGGAAAAGAGGATCGGGTACTCCGGCAGGGCAAAGCCCGCTTTCATTGCGTGCGCCTTGTAGTTGAGCCCCACGCACAGGAGCTTTCCCACGCGGCTGAGCACATTGGCGTAGACCGGGCTATCCACCACCGGCAGCGCCGCGTCCGCCGCCAGCTTCTCCAAGGGCGCGCGATCCGCCCCGGCAATCAGCTCCTCCATACACAGCGGGCAGCCCGCCGCCGTGGCGTCCACTAGGCCCCGCGCCGTTTCCACAGCCAGATGCACCCGGCCGGACACTTCGATGTTGCAGACTTTCATCGCTCGTTCCTCCCCGTTATCGATTTAGATGGAAATATTATACAGACTCTCAGCACATTGCGCAAAGCTCATTTTTCCTGTCCGGCGAGAAGCTCGCCCACGAAGGCGAAGGCCCCTGGCGCCGTGCCGAAGAGCCGCTCGAGATTCGCGATCAGGGCTTCGGTGCGCGTATCGTCCCGCGCGGCCTGCTCCCCTCCCTCGTCAAAGGCATACAGCACGTAGAGCATCACCATCTCCACGGCCTGCTCGGGGTAGCGGCAGTCGCAAACGCCCTGGGCGTTCCCCTCGCGCACGAGGCCGCTGAGGATCGGCCCCGCCTCGCGCAGGATCATCGCCTGAGCCTTTTCGTGCAGCAGCTCGCTGCCGGGCTGGTGCATGGCGGCGAGCAGCGCGCCGCCGCCCGCGGCCCTCGCGTTCAGCGACAGCAGGACCCGAAGCATCCGCGCGAACACCGGCACGTCCTTCTGCCCAGCGCAGCTTCGCGCTTCGGCCAGCAGACGGCGGCCCATGGCCTCGAGCAGCGCGTCCAGGATCTCCTCCTTGGAGCTGAAGTGATAGTACAGCGTGCCCTTGGCGATGCCGACCTTGTGCATGATGTCGCCGGTGCTGGTCTGGACGTAGCCCTTTTCAGCAAAGAGCGCCGCCGCCGCGTCCAGGATTTCTTCTCTTCTGATTTCCGCCGCCTTTCCCTGCGCCATGGCGCTCCCCTCCGTTTCGGCACATTTCCTTACCGCTGATTGTACCACGTCTTCGCGCCGCTGTCACGTCCCCTTTGTCTCCTGCGCATCCGAAAGCGTCTCCAGCAGTCTGCCGACGTGCCTTGTCTCGAAGAACATCTCCCGGTTCGCGGCCACGATGATCACCGTTGCAAGCACAACCACGATCGTTTCGACGCATTTGGTCTCGGGGGTCATGGCGATTTTTTCCTGCAGGAAATTGACCAGCATATGGAAAACGATACAGGCCAGGATGGAACGGTCGCTGACAAGATACACCCAGGTGATGATATAGCCCATCGGAATGGCGCTGACAAAGAAATTCACCACATACAGCGGATTGACCATCAGTCCAGCCTGATAGGTCCCCGGGATGAACAGCAGCGGAAAATGCCAGAAGGACCAGAGCGCACCGAACAGCAGGGATTCCCAAAACCAGTTCATGTAGTTGCCGATCGCGTCTTCACAGTAGCCCTTCCAGCCAATCTCCTCGAGGATCGAGGCAAGCGTGATCGTCAAAAAGGCCCCCGCGATCCCCACCCCGGTAAAGGAAAAATCCTCCGTGAACGAAAACTGCTCCGGGGATTGCCCGAAGGCGAGGGAAAGCAGGATCGAACAGACCACGATCAGCGCAAAGACCAAGCAGGCCAGCAGGACGTTTCCCCACCTCACCTTGTAAAAGCCCACGAGCTTGTTTTTCAGATCCCGCTTGAGCACATCGGAGCCGGAGGCCAGCACAAACACCGTCGAAACGACCGCCGGCGCCAGCAGCCCGATCAGCATCAATCCTGTCGCGACATGCGCGGAAACAAAGCTTGCGGGGATCCAGAATATCCATGTACACAGATAGCTCAACACGAAAAACAGGACCGGCCTGTATCGGTATGCTTGCTTGCTCTTTTCCATACGTTTCTCCTCTTTTCTGTTTCTCGACCTCCGGTCGGTTTGTGGGGACAAAAACCGCGGATGCCGCAGCTCCGCAGAAGTTCGACCTCCGGTCGGTTTCGGCTATAGCATAAGCCCTGACACGCAAAATGTCAAGGCTTTTTTCGCACGGTGCGGGCAGCGGGAGCTTTGCGCTCCGCAAAGCTCCCGCGCGGAGGGCTTTTTTGCGCAGGCTCAGCGCCCCCGCAGTCGCGCCCAGCGCCCGCTCAGCTCGCCCCAGAGCTCTACTACCCGAAAGCGCAGGGCATAGCCCTCCTGTCCGCTGATGAGGGCAAAGTCTTCCCGACTCATGGCGCTCTGCATCGTCTCGCTTTCCGCCGCGGACAGACACAGAGGCGGAAACACCACACACCACCAGTTTTGCCCCTCGCCCTGCCCCAGCACCACGCGTAGAGACTCATAGTTGCCTGCAGGCAGCCTAAAGGTCTCGTAGACCCGGGTAGGATAGGATTCCCGACCCAGACTCACCCGAACCGTTCGTCCCTCGGCCGCTGCCGCGGCCACATCGGCCACCGCGTCCAGCTCCGCCAGCAGGCGTTTTTTTGCCTCCTCGGCGTCTCCTGCCTCCGCCATCACGGGTCCCAGATAGTCCAGCACCGCATCCCTCACTCGCAGCTTCAGCGCCTGTTCCTCCGGCGCGTCCGAAACCGCCACTACGTGCAGACGCACCAGCCCCTGCCGTATTGCCTCCTGTCTACCCTGTGCCCAGGCTCCGGCACACAAGGTCAGACACAGGGCCAACAAGGCGGCCGCCTCCCAGCAGTGCAGCGCTTGCCTTTTCACTTCCACAAAAAACACCGTCCTCACTTGGCTTGTTCTGTCCATAGTGTTGACGGTGCTCTTCTTTTTTAAACCTTACAGGAGCCTCGCCTTGGGTTGGGCCACGCAGCAAAACTTGAAGTCTCGCCCCAGGGCGGCCGCCGCGGCAGAGGCCGCCTGCTCCTCCTGAAACACGCCGAAGACCGCCGAGCCCGTGCCGGTCATCATGGCGCTCAGCGCGCCGCTGTCTAACAAACGGCTCTTGATTTCCGCCACGGTACGCATGCGACGATCCGGCACGTCCTCAAAGACATTGTACATCCGCCGACACAGCTCCCGCAGGGAGCCCTCCTCCACCGCCTGCAGCAGGCCGGCCGTGTCGGGATGTCGACGCAGTGGCGTCTCGTCCAGCTTGCGAAACAGCTCCGGCGTGGAGATGGAGAAGCTGGGCTTACAGATCACAAAATAGCAGGGCGGCAGCGGCGGCAAATCGCTGAGCTGCTCGCCCCGGCCCTGGGCCAGGGCGGTCCCTCCGGCCACGCAAAATGCCAC
>CACZSJ010000029.1 GCA_902783825.1 Oscillospiraceae bacterium
CTTTCCGGCAGCTTCTTCGCATCGTCGGCCAGGAGGGCATGGGTCTGGACGCGGTCTCTCCGGGAGAGATCCACACCGCTTTGAGCGCCGGCTTCCCGCCGGAGAACATTTATTTCCACGGCGACGCCAAGACCGATGAAGACATCCGCTACGGCGTCGAGAAGCGTGTGGGCTATTTCATTGTGGACAACGAGGGGGAGCTTTTGCAGCTGGATGCGGAGGCCGCGCGGCAGGGCGTGGTGCAAAAGGTGTTGCTGCGCATCACGCCGGGCATCGACCCCCATACCTACCGGGCCATCAACACCGGGACCGTGGACGTCAAGTTTGGCGTTGCGCTGGAAACCGGGCAGGCCTTTGCCTTTGTGCAGAAGGCGCTGACGCTCTCCCATCTGGACGTGCAGGGTCTTCACTGCCACGTGGGCTCCGAGGTCTTCGACGAGACGGTTTTCGAGGACACCATTGACCTGATGGTCGCCTTCATGGAGCGTCTGCACCGAAAGCTGGGCTATGTGACCCGGGTCCTCAACGTAGGCGGCGGCTACGGCGTGCGGTATCTGGAGTCGGACAAGCAGGTGGACATCCCCGGGCGGATCCGCCATGTGGCCGCACATCTTCGGCAGCGCACCCAGGAGGCCGGGCTGCCCCTGCCCTACTTCCTGATGGAGCCGGGGCGCAGCATTGTGGCGGACGCGGGCATGACCGTCTATACCGTCAGCACCGTCAAGCGCATTCCCGGCTACAAGCGCTACGCCATCGTGGACGGCGGGATGACGGACAACCCCCGCTACTGCCTGTATCAAGCGCCGTATACGGTACTCAACGCGGATCGGGAGGCGGATTTCTACGCCGTCTTTGATCTGGCCGGCCGCTGCTGTGAAAGCGGCGACATCATCCAGCCGGCCGTCAAGCTGCCCGACGATACCCGCAGGGGCGATCATATCGCCGTATGCACCACCGGTGCCTACAACTACTCCATGGCCTCCAACTACAATCGCCTGGGCCGCCCGCCCGTGGTCATGCTCACGCAAGAGGACAGTTATGTAGCCGTCCGGCGGGAAACCCTGGACGACCTGTGCGCCCTGGATCAATAGGGGGGCTGACCATGGAATACCAGGAAATCACAGCCCGACTGGCCGATCTGCCCGGCCACATCGGCCTGTACTATAAGAATCTGGTCAACGGCGAGGAGCTCGGCTTTCACGAGAAGGAGCTGTTCCAGTCCGCCAGTGTCATCAAGCTGCCCATCTACGCGGCGCTGATGAAGCTGCGGCAGGAAGGCCGCCTGGACTTTCGGGAGCGGCTGTGCTGCCGGGAGGAGGACAAGCTCCCCTCCTGCGGCGCGCTGCAGCACTTCACCGGGCAGGTGGACGCGGATATCCAAAGCCTGTGCGCCTTGATGATCTGCCTGTCGGACAACAGCGCCACCAATCTGCTGATCCGCCGTCTGGGCATGGACCGGCTCAATGAAGAGTTTCGCGCCATGGGGCTGGCACACAGCCGTTTGGAGCGGCTGCTTTTTGACGGCGAGGCCGCCGCGCAGGGACTGGAAAACCGCATCGTCCCGGAAGAGATCGGCCAGCTGCTGGAACGAATTGCCCGGCGGCGCTTTCTCTCCCCCGCCCTCAGCGAGGAGATGGAGGCGCTGTTGCTGCGGCAGCAGATCCGGCACAAGATCCCCGGTTATCTCCCCCGGGGAACTCCCGTTGCCCACAAGACCGGCGAGGACGAGGGCATCACCAACGATATGGGCGTGGTCTATGCCCGGCAGCCCTTTGTCCTGTGCTTTGCCTCCAACCGGACGGACCTTGCCCGGGCGGAGCGCTGTCTTCGTTCCCTGGCGCTGACATTGTATACCCGCTGCTCCTGAAGGGCTTTCTCCGCAAAAGGCCGCCGCAAGCTTTCTGTCTTGCGGCGGCGCTTTTGTCCCGGCAAGTCGGTTGTCTTTTCCCCGGCTTTCTGCTATACTATAACTATGAGCGTACAAGAGACGGGGCGTTTTGCCCCCAGTCCTTCGGGCTATATGCATATGGGCAATCTGCTTTCCATGCTGCTGGCATGGCTGGATTGCCGCGCCCATGACGGGCGGCTGCTGTTTCGCATGGAGGATCTGGACCCGGGCCGCTCCAAGCCCCGGTATCGGGACGCCCTGGCGGAGGATCTGCGCTGGCTGGGTCTGGACTGGGACGAGGGCTGGCCAGACCCAGCCTATGCCCAGAGCAATCGCGGCGCCTTCTATCAGGAAGCCTTTGCCGCGCTGGAGCGGCAGGCCTTGGTCTATCCCTGCTGGTGCAGCCGGGCTGACCGGCTGGCCGCCGCTTCCGCTCCCCACGCGGACGAGGAGAGCTTTGACGCCGGATGCCCCTGCGCCCGGCTTTCCCGCAAAGAGCGGGCGCAACGGGAACGGAGCGGCCGCCGCCCCGCCTGGAAGCTGCGGATGCCGGATCGGCTGGTCACCGTGGAGGATGCGCACTACGGCCTATTCTCCCAGAACCTGGCCCGCGAGGCGGGCGACTGTATTCTGCGCCGCTCCGACGGGGTCTTCGCCTACCAGCTGGCCGTCTCGGTGGACGATATGCTGATGGGCGTCACCCGGGTGGTCCGGGGCCGGGATCTGCTCCACTCCGCCCCGCGGCAGCACTGGCTGATCGAAACCCTGGGCGGCACGCCGCCTGTCTACTGTCACGGCCCCCTGCTCTCTGCGGATGACGGGAAGCTGTCCAAGCGTCTGGGCAACCGCAGCACCCAGCTTCTGCGCCAGGAATACCGGCCGGAGGCGCTGATCGGCAAGCTGGCTTTCCTCTGCGGCCTCATCGACCGGGAGGAAGCCCTCAGCGCCCGGGAGCTGCTTCCCGCTTTTGACTGGTCCCGGGTGTCCCGCTCGGACATCCCCTGCCCTTAAATTTCGTCCCGTCGCCGGGACACAAACGATACGCAGAAAGGAGCTTTCGCATGAAAAAATGGAAAGTACTGGCGCCTCTGACCCTGGCCGCAGCCAGCGCCGCCGCTCTGGGTGTGCTTACGCTGCTGAAAAAAGAGCCGTCGGCCACCGCAGCCGCCGCCGGAAGCACCGCCGCTCCGGTTCCGAGAGCCGGGACAAGCGGCAGCTACAGCTTCGTCTCCGGCTACAAGGACGCCGCTACGGTGGACGTCAGTCTGGACTATGACCCGGAGCGCTACGACTTCGCCGTCATCGGAGAGGATTTCCTCAGCTACACCAGCGATTCCCATGTGGCCGTCCTGCGCGGGGAGGATTTCAGCTTCCAGCTGGAATACGCAGCCTACTATCAGGGCGAGGGCTTTGAGGATCTGATCCGCCACGTCAGCGAGCAGTATCCGGACTTCAGCCCCGTGGCTTACGGAGACAACACCGGCATCCGCTACCGGGCGGGAGACAACTTCTGCCTCTGCTTCCCCGCCGCCGAGGATCCCTACTCCTATCTGCTGGTCACGCTGCTGAAGGCCCCCGGCTATGACCAGGAGCTGGAAACCCTGCTGGATCATCCGGATTTTGCCGCCGTCATGGCCAGCATGCGGACGATGCGGCACTGAGCCGGCTTTTCCCAAAAACCGCAAACAGTCCGCTCCCCCGCGAGAGGGAGCGGACTGTTTTTTTGCTGTCTTGTCTCAGCCGATGAGGGGCTGGGTCCAGTAGTGCTGTTGATAGAGATCGGTGAAGCGGTAGGTCAGGCGAACAGAGCCGTCGCCCACGTCCACATTGGAAATCTCCATATCGCTGCTGTAGGCGATGGGATCACTGATGGGATAGCTGTTCTCATAGGCGCCATCGTAGGTATAGGCGTCCGCGATGAACACCAGCTCATCCCCCTCCCGCAGGGCCGCGGCCGCGCCCTCCTGGGGCAGCTCCACAGCCTCGCCGTTGAGCAGGGCGGCAAAGAGGTCCTCTCCGCCGCTGAGATGGCTCTTGGCCACGGTCTCGGTCTCTCCATCCACGTACACGGCCCGAGCGCCGGTGATGGTTCCGTGGGGATGCTCCGCGTCAAAGACCACCAGCAGCTCCACCCGCTCGCCGTTGAGCAGGGCCGGAATGTAGCCGGAGATCACCCGCTGGTCTCCCTGGCCGGAATCGTACTCGTGATAATAGGCCACCGGCCAGCCGTCCACCGCAAGCCAGGTGCGGTCGGTAGGCGCCAGGAGATTGCCTTCCTCGTCAAAGTCGAAGACGTTGTCCAGGCCCATGTCGATGTAGCCCTCGCCATCGTCGTAGAACAGGTTCAGATCCAGGCCCTCCACCAGAGCCCACTGCTCATCCGCCAGGCGGATCACGGTCTCACCCTTGCTGTTCTCTGTCCAGATCAGCGCACCGGCGTCAAAGAAGTTGTTCTCGATGTAGGCCACCGTGTCCTCAGTGCTCAGGGCGCGGCCACCCAGGAAGGCCGTGTTGGCTCCGGTCAAGCCCGAAACCGAGCTGACGTTGCCGCCCAGGAAGGCGTTGAGCAGGGTGCTGATCATCTCCGCGCTGCTGGCGGAGCTGCTGTAGGAAGAAGCGCTGCCGCTGGTATAGTTGCCGCCATACAGGGAGCCCAACAGAGACGGCAGGGCGCTGTAGGTGCCTCCGGTGGCCGCCTGGCCGCTGACCTCAAGGCTGGCAAAGGCGCGGATGCATTCGGAATAGCTCTCGTCCATGCCGATGGCGTCATAGGTGCTCACCGCCTTGTCCACATTGGCGGCGCGGCGGTACGGGAAGTAAATGGAAAGGCCGTAGGAGTTGGACATATCCGCAGAGGTGCGGTTATACTTGATCGCGCCAAGCAGCGCCTCCGCCAGCTTCTTGCTCTCGCTGTTGCCCAGGTTTTTGGTGAAGTGGATCAGATCGATCTGGTCGATCATGGTGCTGCGGGCAAACTCCCGGGTGCCGTTGCGGGCGTTGGATACCACCTGATACTGGTTGTTGGCGATCATCTCGCTGAGGGACTTGGAGAAGTCCTTCATGGGCTGCGGCGCCGTGTGGGCCAGCTCCGCCAGATCCACAACGGAGAGCGTCGCCGACTGCCCGGCGCACTGGGAAGCGCAGGCCGTCACGAAATCGTCCACGATCCGCTTGCCCACCTCGACCGTCGGCTTGGAGGTATTCTTGGCAAAGTCGCTGAGCCAGTTGGTGTAGTACCAGCCGATGCCCGGCTCGGTCTCCTCGGAGGCCACCATATAGTCGGCATACTGGTCCAGCATGAGGGCCGTCTCCATGGTTGCCATCAGGCAGGTGTCAAAGCCGATGAAGTCAAACTTCACGCCGGCTTCGGCCAGAGCCTGATTGATGCCTGCCAGGGACATGGAGCCGCTCTGGGGATATTTCTGGTCGTAGCCATAGCCGCTGACCGAACCGCCGCCGTGATCCCAGAAGATCAGCTCGTTGCGGTTGGCCGGGTAGTTTTTGGCGCACCACTTGATAAACTCCGCCAGGGTGGAGGGCTTGGTCATGGGCGCGTTGCCCATGTTGGCCTCCAGCCGCTCCAGGCCGCCGTCCTTGATCTCATAAATCTGATTGACCTGGCTGCTGATGACCTGGTTATTCCACTTGGTGCATCCGCCCGTATAGACCAGCACGTGCATGTTGCTGCCCAGGGAGGCCCGGGTCATTTCCACCAGGTCCCGGGTAGCCATGCTGCTGCGGGATTCCAGGTCGGTGCCGCACAGATAGACCATCACAGTCACCGTATCGCGCCCGCCGCCCAGAATCCGGGTGTACTTATCCCGGGCGCCCGCGGCCACGCTGCTGTCCAAACTCTCCACATTGGCAGTCTGGCTGGTCCAGCTAGACGTGCTGCCCTGGATCAGGTTGCTGTAGGCGCTGGGCAGGGTTGGCGCTACGGTAGGCTTGACTGTGGGCCGCGGGGTAATCACCGGAGCCGCCGTCGCCACAGGCTGCGCCGGTGTGGAGGAGCCGCCCAGCACGTTGCCGAACAGGCCGCCACCGCCGCCGCCCAGCAGGAGAACCAGCAGCACGATCCACAGCAGAGGGCTGCGCCCACCGCCGCGGGTAACGCCGCCGCTTCTGCCGCCGCTGCTTTGCTGCTGCTGTGCGCTGTTTGCAGGATTGGCGCCGGGCGCGCCTACCGGTCCCGTGTTCAGGCCGGAGCCCCGCCGCCGGATCCCTTTTCCATTGTTGGTTACGTGTTTTTCTCTGCCTTGGGGTCTTTTATCGTCTGCCATGGCTGTGCCTCTCTTTCTGCTTTGCCTTGACGCATTTTACTTGGCGGAATGTGTACAAGAGACAGTATAGCAGAACAAGACAGAAATGACCAGACTTTTCTTTCCGCCCAGGGCTTTCCTCCACGTTTTTCCTTCTCAGGCGCTTGCAATCTTCCCTGCTTTCCGGTATAATCAGCATGCGCTGGGCGGCGCTTTGGGCTGTCGGCTCTGTCCGCAGCCGGAAAAAAGCTACCGGCGCCTGATTATGCTTTCTCTCTCCGGGGAGAGGCGCGATACGGAGGGTTACCGAAGCGGTCATAACGGGGCGGTCTTGAAAACCGTTAGGGCGAAAGTCCACGCGGGTTCGAATCCTGCACC
>CACZSJ010000030.1 GCA_902783825.1 Oscillospiraceae bacterium
CAGAGGAAATGCATGTTCGTGGTAGCGAAGTTATGAATTTCGTTGGAGCTGGCATAGCCCAGATTGGTATAGCTGGAGGGGTCGTTGATCACGCAATCGATCAATCCGTCCTCAAATGCGGAGATGGTGCTCTCCGCATCGGCGTATTCCGCGATATAAATGGTCTCCACCGGCGGGTTCCGGTAGCCCTCGTAGCCCTCGGTAAAGGCGTGCAGCTGAGTGGCATCTTCATTGAAGGTGTAAGGGCCGCTGCCGATGGGCGCGTTGCGGCCGTTTTCCAGTTCATGGCCGTAGCTGCCCAGCTTGATCACCGGGATGCTCAGCAGCTTGACGAATTGCGAATCGCCGATCCCCAGGGTCACCGTCAGCTTCTCGTCTCCCCAGTAGGAGGCGCCCTGGAAACTGGAGAAGCGGCCGCGGAAACGGTCGGAATTGATGGCCAGATTGATGGAATAGCTCAAATCCTTTGCGGTCACCGGACTGCCGTCATGAAACACATGCCCTTCCGCCACGGTGAAGTCCCAGATTTTTGCGGTCTCGTCGCAGCTGAATTCGCTGATCAGCCCGGCGCCCTGGATGACCTCAAAGTTGTTGTCCAGCTCGATCATGTTTTCATAGACCAGGTCGCAGATCAGCTGGTTGGCGTGGCTGGTAGCCACCAGAGGATTGATGCTGTATTTCGCCGCGCTGTTGAGGGTAAATATCTTATCCGCCGCTGCTGCACGCACCACGTCCCGGCCGCCGGTAGACTCCGGAATCTCTCCCTGGAGATCCCGTTTGCCGCAGCCGGACAGGCTCAGCCCCATGGCTGCAAGCAGCAGCAGAACCAGTCCTCTTTTTAATCTCTCTCTCATAAACGCTTACTCCAATACGATACAGGCGGCATGACCGCCTCGGTCTCCTTTCGTATAGCGGTGAGACCAGTATTTTTCGTGGCTGCACACGGTGCACTCCTCGGAGCTGTCTATCTTCTCCGGCTTCAGCCCCAACTGAACCAGCCGCCGGGCATTGGCGCCGCGCAAATCCACCATCGTCTTCCCATCGGCACGGCGTCGGAACAGTCCCTCCGTCTGGCCGCCCAGATACTTGTCCACCGCCCGGGGCACGTCATCGTCCGTTTCAAAACAGCAAGCGCCGATGGCCGCTCCCATCGCCACACGCAGCCGACTGCGACTGGCTCCCAAATCCTCCAGGGTTTCCACCGCGTTTTTCAGAATGTCGTCCACCGAGCTGCGCCAGCCGCAGTGAACCGCGGCGGCCGCGGCGCCGCTTTCATCCCACAGAAGCGTCGGCACACAATCCGCCGCAAAGCAAAACAAGGGCAGGCCCTTTTCGTTGGTGGCGATGCCGTCCGCCTCATAGGGCACCGGCGTCAGCGCCTGATGCCGATCCGCCCGGGTCACCACCCGAACCGTGTTGCCGTGCACCTGACAGGTCACCGCACAGTCGTCCGGTCCCACACCCATAAGCGCGCATACCCGCCGCCAGTTCTCCCGCACCGCCTCCGGGTCGTCTCCTTTGTTGCTCAGCAGATTCAGCGTAGCAAGGCTGCCCCGGCTGACGCCGCCGTAGCGGGTAGTAAAGGCGTGGCGCGCAGCGATCAGCGTAGAGCGCATATAGATGAGCCCATTGCGGTTTTCTTCAATAAACATAGGATCCTTTCTGCCCGTCCGCCGCGGGCGGGCAGCCGCCGCCGGCGCCTCAGGCGTCCCGGCCGCAGCACTCCTTGTATTTCAGTCGGCGGCTGCCGTCTGCCTTCATCTTCCCGCAGGGGCAGGGATCGTTGCGGCCGGGCTTGGCCGCCTTTTTCACCGGCTGCTTTTTCACCGGCTCGCCCCCCACATTGGCCGCCGCGTTTTTGGACACCGATTTGCGTTCAATGGGCTGCTCTCGGCGCAGCTGCACCGTGAAGAGCCGACGCACCGTCTCCTCCCGTATCCCCTGTACCATGGCTTCGAACATGTCGAAGCCCTCCTGCTTGTAGGCGTCAATGGGCTTGGTGGAGCCATAGCCCCGCAGGCCGATGCCCCGCTTGAGCTCGCTCATGGCGTCGATGTGGTCCATCCAATACTCGTCCACGACCCGCAGCATGATCACCCGCTCCAGCTCCCGCATCAACGGCGCGTCGTTGGGGCCGGGGCCAAAGGCCGCTTCCCGCTTGGCGTAGATCCGCTGGGCGTAATCCGTCACCGCGCGGCTCAGCTCTTCGCTGCCCACACGGCTGCCAAAGTCCGCCATGCGGAAGCTGCCCCGGGGCAGAAACAGTTTTTCAAAGGGCTGCAGCACCTGATCCAGTCGTGCCTGATCCGTGGCGATGTCGCCGCCCAGACCATCGGCCACCGTGCTGTGCACAAAGTCCTCCAGCATGCTCAGTATCTGCTCGTGCAAATCCTCTCCGTCCAGGACCTTGCGGCGCTCGCCATAGATGATGTTGCGCTGCTGGTTCATCACATCGTCGTATTCCAGCACGCTCTTTCGGGTTTGGAAATTGCGGCTTTCCACGGTCTTCTGGGCCTGCTCGATGGAGTTGGAGAGGATCTTGGCGTCAATGGGGGTATCCTCCTCCATCCCCAGCGTCTCCATCATGCCCATAACCCGCTCGGAACCGAACAGGCGCATGATGTCGTCCGTCAGCGCCAGATAGAAGCGGCTTTCGCCCGGATCTCCCTGTCGGCCGGCACGGCCGCGCAGCTGATTGTCAATCCGGCGGGACTCATGGCGCTCCGTGCCCAGGATAAACAGCCCGCCTGCGTCGCGCACCTGCTGGGCCTCCGCGCCAGTGACCGCTCGGTGCTCCTCCATTTTCTCATGGAACATGGCCCGGGCAGCCAAAATGGTTTCATCCTCCGTATCCGCATAGCCGGTCGCCTCGGCAATGACAGCCTCCTCGAAGCCCGCTCTGCGCAGATCCTGCCGAGCCAGAAACTCCGCGTTGCCGCCCAGCATGATATCCGTGCCGCGGCCCGCCATATTGGTAGCGATGGTCACCGCCCCCAGCTTGCCGGCCTGGGCCACGATTTCCGCCTCTTTCTCATGGTATTTGGCGTTAAGCACCGTATGGGGAATCCCTCGCTTTTTCAGCAGAGAGGAGAGATATTCGCTTTTCTCAATGGACACCGTTCCCACCAGCACCGGCTGTCCCTTCTCGTGACAGGCCGCAATCTGCTGGATGATGGCCCGGTTTTTTCCGTTTTCGTTCTTGTACACCACGTCCGGATTGTCAATGCGGATGACCGGCTTGTTGGTGGGGATTTCAATGATGTCCAGCTTGTAGATGGCGCCAAACTCCTCCGCCTCGGTGGCCGCGGTTCCGGTCATGCCGGAAAGCTTGCCGTACAGGCGGAAATAATTCTGGAAGGTAATGGTGGCCAGGGTTTTGTTTTCCTTCTGGACGTCCACATGCTCCTTGGCCTCGATGGCCTGATGAAGGCCTTCGGAGTAGCGGCGTCCCAGCATCAAACGGCCGGTGAACTCATCCACGATGATGATTTCCCCATCCTTGACGATGTAGTCGATATCCCGCTTCATGACCCCGTGGGCTTTCAGCGCCTGGTTGATGTGGTGGCTCAAGGTCGCGTTTTCCATGTCTGCCAGGTTCTCCAGGCCGAAATTCCGTTCTGCTTTGGTGATGCCCCGGGCAGTCAGCGTGGCGGTCTTGGCCTTTTCGTCCACCACATAGTCCGCGTCCAGATCCTCGCTCTCTTCCTCCTTTTCATCCACGGAAGCGTAGACCACCTTTTTCAGCCGCCTGACAAACTCGTCCGCCTGCCGATAGAGATCGGTGCTCTCGTCTCCCTGGCCGGAGATGATCAGCGGGGTGCGCGCCTCATCGATGAGAATGGAGTCCACCTCGTCCACAATCGCAAACGCGTGGCCTCTCTGGACCATGTCTTCTTTATACAGGGCCATGTTATCCCGCAGATAGTCAAAGCCCATTTCGTTGTTGGTACCGTAGGTAATGTCGCAGGCGTAGGCCTCCCGGCGCTGGTCGCTGTCCAGCCCGTGGACAATCAGCCCGACGCTCAGTCCCAGGAAGCGATGAACCTTGCCCATCCACTCGCTGTCGCGGCGGGCCAGGTAATCGTTAACGGTAACGATATGCACGCCTTCGCCGGCCAGGGCATTCAAATAGGCCGGCAGCACCGCCACCAGCGTCTTGCCTTCGCCGGTCTTCATTTCCGCGATGCGCCCCTGATGCAGCACGATACCGCCGATGAGCTGCACATAGAAGGGTCGCATACCCAGCACACGCCAGGCCGCCTCCCGGGCGGTGGCAAAGGCCTCGGGCAGAATGTCGTCCAGAGATTCGCCCTCGGCCAGACGGGTTTGGAACTCCTCCGTCTTGGCGCGAAGCTGGGCGTCGCTCATGGCCTCATATTCCGGCCCCAGTTTTTCAATGGTGTCCGCAATCGGATAGATCCGTTTCAGCTCCCGATCGGAATAGCTTCCGAACAGCTTGTTCAACAGTCCCATAGTCAAGTTCCTTTACGGTTTCGATAAAGATGCAGCCTATACTATACCACATAATTGTGAAGAAAAAAAGGCTTTTGTTGGCTGTCGTGGGAAGATTCCTTCCCCCGCTCTCCCTTGGGGCGTTCTGGCATAAAGAATCCCGACGGCAACGCCGCCGTTGGGGCATTCTCCGTGAGAAAGATCTCCTGCGGGCATTGCGATCGGCTCATGCAAATATAAAACAGGAGGCAGTTCCTTCCAACTGCCTCCTTCGGAATTCTTTCTTATTTCACGCTATGCTGTGTACACGTCCAGCACGTTCTGCCGGGCCAGGAAGAGCTCCGGCTCCTCGCAGTCCGGGATGATGCGCACGGCCGCCACCGTCATGGGCTGTTCCAAATGGATTTGCGCATGAACCGGGCCCAGCTCCTGATACGGAAAGCTGCCCACCAGGGACCAGTACTTCCCGTCGCAGACGTAGACCTTGCGCGGACCCATGATGTCCTCCAGCTCCATCTTGTCCTGGTAGTCGATCACCTGATAGTCCACCGTGAAGCCGGTGCAGTTCTCTGCCGTCCGGGACAGCAGCAAATAGGTTCCGCCGGTGCCCGGGAAGTCGCCCCAGGACCAGCTGGCCGTGATGTCCTCTGCCAGGGCGCCGCTCTCGCCGCCCTCATTCCCCACGCTCTCCACCGTGCCGGGATAGCTCTCGCTGAGGAAACGCTCCGGCAGCCAGGCCGTCACCAGGTTGAGGCTGGATGTCCGGTAGCGGACGCAGTAAAAGCCGTCCTGCTGGGCAAGCGCCTCCACCCGGGTCCCGTGAAACACCACCGCCCGCGGGCCCTGCATGCCCTCCCGGGGCTGGGAATAGCCGGAAAGGCTCAAATACTCCTCGGCATTTACGTACAGAACCTTGGCCTCGGGCAGATAACTCCCCTCCTGGGGCAACTCGATCTTCCCGTCATCGCCTGTTGCGGCAATATCCGCCGGGCCGGGCGCCGATGCGTCGGCGAAGGCCTGCGCCGACAGTCCCGCGAGCATTATAAGCGCCAAAACAAAGGCCAAAATGCTTTTCATTTTCTTCATTGGTCTTCTCCCTTTCTCTCCGTTTCCGGATCCATCAAAACCACGGAGTCGTTCTCCATCGTCTGCGTTCTTATTATACCACGCTTGCGAAAAACCCGCAACCAAAAGCCGCTGTCGAAATCCGGATTTTTGTCTTGTCGCCTTTCCCTTTGTATGATATGATAGTGCAGTGATTTTGAACAGGGCAAGGGGATGCGATATGAACAGACTCGGCTTTGACAACGACAAATACGTGAAGCTGCAATCCCAGAACATCCGGGATCGCATCAGCGCCTTCGGCGGCAAGCTCTATCTGGAATTTGGCGGCAAGCTCTTTGACGACTATCACGCCTCCCGGGTCCTGCCCGGGTTCCAGCCGGACAGCAAGGTGCGCATGCTGATGGAGATGAAGGACGAGGCGGAAATCGTCATCGTCATCTCCGCGGACGACATCGAGCGCAGCAAGCGCCGGGGCGACCTGGGCATCACCTATGACGAGGATACGCTGCGCCTGATCGACGCGTTTCGGGGCATCGGCCTCTACGTAGGCAGCGTGGTGATTACCCACTACCGGGGGCAACCCATTGCCGACAAGTTTATCACCCGCCTGGATGCGCTGGGCGTGCGGGCTTATCGGCACTATATCATCCCCGACTATCCCTCCAACGTCTCTCTGATCGTCTCCGAAGAGGGCTTTGGCCGCAACGATTACATCGAGACGGAGCGCGGCCTGGTGGTGGTCACCGCCCCCGGCCCCGGCAGCGGCAAGATGGCCACCTGTCTCAGCCAGCTCTACCATGAGCATCAGCGAGGCATCCGGGCAGGCTACGCCAAGTTTGAGACCTTCCCCATTTGGAATCTGCCCTTGAAGCATCCGGTGAACCTGGCCTATGAAGCGGCCACGGCGGATCTGGACGACGTGAATATGATCGACCCCTTCCACCTGGAGGCCTACGGGGTCACCACCGTCAACTACAACCGGGATGTGGAAATCTTCCCTGTGCTGGAGGCCATGTTCCGTACCATCTACGGGGAGAGCCCCTACAAGAGCCCCACCGACATGGGGGTCAATATGGTAGGCTTTTGCATCGTGGATGACGAGGCCTGCCGAGAGGCCTCCAAGCAGGAGATCATCCGCCGCTACTACGCGGCCGCCTGCGCGGTGCGCCAGGGTCTTTCCGATCCGGCGGAGCAGCGCAAGATCGAGCTGATCATGAACTCCATGGGCGCCAGCCCCGAAGATCGGCCGGTGGTGGCCGCAGCCCTGGCCCGCGCAGAGGAGACCGGCGCGCCCGCCATGGCCCTGGAGCTGCCGGACGGCGTCATCGTCACAGGCAAGACCTCTTCCCTGCTGGGCGCCGCCTCCGCCTGCCTGCTCAACGCGCTGAAGCATCTGGCCGGCATTGACAAGAAGCTGATGCTGATCGCGCCGGGCATCATCCAGCCCATCCAGCATTTGAAGGTGGAGCACTTGGGCAACCACAATCCCAGACTCCACACCGACGAGCTGCTGATCGCCCTGTCCATCTGCGCGGTTACGAATCCTATGGCCGGCTATGCCATCGATCAGCTGGGTAAACTCAAGGGCTGCGAGGCGCACTCCACGGTCATTCTCTCCCACGTTGACGAGGATCTGTTCAAAAAGTTGGGCGTCAACCTCTCCTTCGAGCCCCGCTACCAGGCCAAAAAGCTGTTTCACAAATAGCGCCGAGCTCTCGCGGAGCTGAAAAACTGCATAAACAAAAGAGGCCGCTGCGTTTCAATTGCAGCGGCCTCTTTTGTGCTTGACAGGACCCGCGCGCTGTGATAGTATATATATCGGAACCCGATATATCGGGCGACAATATACTGGAGGGATCACATGGATGAGCATATCGTTTTGACCGAGGCCACGTATTACATCTTGCTGAGCCTGTATCGTCCCCGACACGGCTATGGGATCATGCAGCAGGTGGAGGAGCTGTCGAGCGGCCGCGTGCGGCTTGCGGCGGGGACGCTGTACGGCGCGCTCAACGCCATGGTGGAAAAGCGCTGGATCGTCCAGCTTCCAGTGGAAGACGGCAGCCGAAAGAAGAATTATCAGATCACCGAGCGCGGACTTGCCATCCTGCGCACGGAGCTCTCGCGTCTGCAGGAGCTTGTCCGAAACGGTGAAGAAATCATGGGAGGGCAGACACATGACTGAACGCATAACAAAAACCCGATGGTTCTGGGCCTGGGAATATGAAAAGGAGGAGCGCTGGCTCAACGAAATGGCGGCCGACGGTTGGACGCTGGCAGAGGTCGGCTACTGCCGCTTCACCTTCGAGCGAAGCGAGCCGAATGCCTATACGATTCGCCTGGAGATGCACCCGCACGACGAGCAGTATCTCTCCTTTATGGAGGATACCGGGGCCGAGTACATCGGCCGCTGCCTCCAGTGGGTATACTTCCGGAGAAGAAGCGAGCTCGGCGCTTTCGATCTCTTTTCCGATCTGGACTCCAAGCTGACCCATCTGCGCAAAATCCACAAAACGATCCTGATTGTTGGCATCCTAAATCTGTTTGCCGGCATGCTGAATCTGTTTGTCGGCCTTGAAAGCACAAGCGTTTACCGCATGAACAACGCTTGTGTCGCTGTCTTGAACCTTCTGGTCTGCACATTTCTGATGTACGGCCTGGGCAGGCTCAAGGAGAAAATCGACTCTCTCGAACGGGAACGGCTGTTGCGGGAATAGCCAATCCCTCATCCTTTACGGCACAGGGCTGGGCGCAGATGCGCCCAGCCCTGTGCCGTGTCTTCTTATCTGCGGCCCTTTTTCTGATCGGTCAGGAAGCGGCGCCGATATTTCAGCTCCACATAGGCGCTGATCCGGTTCATGTACAGCATATTCGCCGCGCCGCCCACCAGCCCCAGGATTGGGATCCCCTGGAGAAATTTCATATACAGAAGCTCCCGGCTGAGGGCCCGGGCAGCATCTTCCGTCAGAGCCGGAACACTCCGGGCCTGGGGATAGGTGTCCGTGGCAATAAATCTGTCGATATCCTGGTTTGCCTGCTGCAGCTCCTCTCCCCAGGCCAGAGAAGCCGCGATCAGGCGCAGCAGAAAGGCCCGCTCTTTGTCGCCCTCGTAGTCGTAGCCATAGCGCATGGCGATCTCATAGACGTTGCGCAGCAGCAGTCCGGTGAACACCGCCACATCCGCCAGGCCGATACCCAGAACCCCCAGGCCCAGGCCCGTGGCGCCGGTCAGCACCGTGTGCAGCGCCCCGGTGTTTCCCGCCCGGCGGGAAAAGCTGCGCAGATCCTTTTCCTCTCCCCGCTCCTGCAGAGCATAGTCGTCCAACAGGTAACGCTCCGCCAATCTCCGCAGATCATAGGTTTTCTCAATCAGCGGCGTACCTTTTTCAAAAATCAGCGCAAAGGCCTTCTCAAAGGCCTTGTTCAG
>CACZSJ010000031.1 GCA_902783825.1 Oscillospiraceae bacterium
CTTCCATGGGATAGCCAAGGCCCAGCGCATCCCGAGTCTCCAAAAAACGCTGCTCTATTGTATGCAGGATATCTCCACAGGAGACCCCATAGCTCAGGTGGGCGTGGCACAGGTATAAAAGATCCGTCAGCTTATGATCCTCCGGCGTTCGCTTGCCCGACGCCGAGACCACGACGATCCGCCTACTCTCATCCGCCTCCACGATGGCCTTTACTTTTTGGAACTGTTCGGCCCCTGCTACGGAGGAGCCGCCGAATTTGGCAACCTTCAACATGCCCTCAGCCTCCTATCGCCGCGAAGAACAGCGAAGCCCCGGCTGCGCGCAGGCGCTGCGCCGTAACATGCATCTGCGAGACGGAAATCGGACGGGTCACAACCCGCACCGTATCTCCATCCAGCTCCGCGCTTTCCACAGGCAGGTCTCCCGCCAGCGCTGCCGGCAGGCGCACATAATAGATCTGCTCCTTGCAGTTGTTGTCCGCTGCCACGCGGCGGCAGTCCACCTGGAACATATAGAGCTTGCCGTGGAGGATGCAGCTCAAATCCCGCAGCACCGCGGAGGCGGTGGGATAGCGCCCTGCCCCCTGCCCCATCAGCACGATGGGTCCGGAGCATTTGCCCTCGTAGCTGGCCATATTGTAATTCTCCAGTACTGCGCACTCCGGCGCGCCATCGCGTAGCAGCACCGGCTCCACCCAGGCGGAAACACTCTCTCCCGCCCGGCCGCCCCGGGCAAGCAAACGGCAGGTATAGCCCTTGGACCGAAAATGCGCCACATCCGCCGCGGTGATCGACTCGATCCCCTCGTTGAGCAGGCCATCCGAGGGCAGCTTGTCATAGGCCACCGCGCAGGCCAGCATGATCTTGCGCAGCGCGTCCATCCCGGATACGTCGGCGCTGGGATCCGCTTCCGCGTAACCCAGACGCTGTGCGTCCTGCAAAGCTTCGCCGTAGTCCAGAGACAGCCGCTGCATGGCGTCCAGCATATAGTTGGTGGTTCCGTTTAAGATGCCGCCCAGGGACAGAATCTCATCGCTCTCCCGGGCCAGGGACAGATTGTGCAGGAAGGGCACGCCGCCGCCGCAGGCCGCGCTGAACAAAAACGCCGCTCCGTTTTCCCGGGCAAGCGCATTGAGCTCGATCCCTCTGGCAGCCACCAGCGCCTTATTGGACGTGACAAAATGCTTGCCTGCCCGCAGCGCAGCCGAGGCATACTGATAGGCCGGCTCCACACCGCCCATCACTTCCGCCACCGCATCCACCCGGGGATCCGCAAGAATTTGTTCCAGATCGGTCACTTTAAATGGCGCATCGGCTTTTCCCGGCCGAACCAAAACCGGTCCCGCCTCCAGCTCCTGCGCCTGCTGCAGCATTTCATACACACCCACGCCTACCGTGCCAAAGCCCAACACCGCTACTCTCATATCTGCCTCCACCTATTTTGAAACATTTTTGTGTCCGTGCAAAAAAGACACTTGTTTTTTTAATGGAGACAGTGTATCATAGGGGCATAACAAAATCAAGCCCTATTTTATACATTTTTCAAATGGAGAACGCTTATGCTGGAAAACTATCTCATCATCCATAAAAGCATTTTACCGGAGTATTACGAAAAAGTCCTGGAGGTCCGGCACCTGATGGACAGCGGCAAAGTCCGGGAAATCAGCCAGGCAGTGAAGCAAGTGGGCATTTCCCGGAGCACCTATTACAAGTACAAGGATTATATTTTCGCCCCCTCGGACATCAGCGGCAGCCGCAAAGCCGTTCTGAGCATGATGCTGGATCACACGCCCGGCGTCCTCAGCGCCTTGTTGACACGCATCTCCGAGGCCGGCGCCAGCGTGGTCACCATCAGCCAGAGTCCCCCGATCCGGGGGATGGCCAGCGTTACCATCACCCTGGATATCAGCGACCTGTCCGTTTCCTTCTCCGAGATGCAGGAACGGATCCATCAAACCGCCGGCGTGGAAAGCCCCAAGCTGCTGGCCGTAGAATAAGGAGGCTGCCATGAACTATCAAAGCACCCGCAGCGCCGCTCAGGCATCCGACATCGCCGCCGTCTTGCAGGGCATTGCTCCTGACGGTGGGCTGTACGTGGATCCCGACCTTGCCAAACGGCCTTTTGACTGGGAGGCCTGTCTCTCGCTAAGCCCTCTTGCAGCAGCGGAAAAGATCCTGCGCCACCTGCTGCCGGAATATCAGGATATGGACAAGCTGGTCCATGCCGCCTATTCCGGCAAATTCGACTCGGAAGCTCTGACCCCGCTGGTCCCCGTAGGCGATGACTATGTGCTGGAGCTGTTTCACGGACCCACCGCCGCATTCAAGGACGTAGCCCTGTCCATGCTGCCCCAGCTGGTCACCGCCGGGCGCAGGCAGATGGGCGTGGAGGATCGGATCGTCATTCTCACCGCCACCTCCGGCGACACCGGCAAGGCCGCCCTGGAGGGCTTCCATGACGTGGACGGAACGGCCATTGTAGTCTTCTTCCCGGCGGATGGCGTCTCTCCTGTGCAAAAGGCGCAGATGGTCACCCAGACCGGGGCAAACGTGCGGGTCTGCGCTGTGCGCGGAAATTTTGACGACTGCCAGACGGGCGTCAAGCAGGCCTTCGCCGCCATCGAAAGCAGCGGCGCCCTGGAGGGCAGCGGCCTGCGGCTCTCCTCCGCCAACTCCATCAACATCGGGCGGCTGGCTCCTCAGGTGGTGTATTATTTTCTGGCCTACGGAGAGCTTGTCCGCCGCGGTGCCCTGCACTGCGGCCAGCCGGTGGATTTCGTGGTTCCCACCGGAAACTTTGGGGATATCCTGGCGGGGTACTTTGCGCGGCTCATGGGGCTTCCCGTTGGCCGCCTGGTCTGCGCCTCCAACGCCAATCGGGTTCTCACGGACTTCTTGCATACCGGCGTTTACGACAAACGCCGGGACTTTCTCAAAACCAGCTCCCCTTCCATGGACATCCTGGTCTCCTCCAATCTGGAACGACTGCTGTTCCTGGCCAGCGACGGAGACACGGCGCTGGTGGCCGACTGCATGCGCAGGCTCAATCAGGAGGGCGTCTACCGGCTTCCAGCGTCGGTGCTGGCAAAAATCCGGGAAGTGTTTTCCGCCGGCTGCTGCGATGAGGAGCAAACGGCCGAGACCATTGGCCGCATCTGGCGGGAGCAGGGGTATCTTTGCGACACCCACACGGCGGTGGCTTTCCATGTGGCAGAGGCGTACAAGCAGCAGCGCGACGGAAACGCGCCGCTGGTGATCCTCTCCACCGCTTCTCCTTTCAAATTCCCGGCCGCGGTGCTATCCGCCATCGGCGGCGCGCCGGAGGGCGACGAGTTTCAGCAGATGGAGGCGCTCTCCCGCCTCAGCGGCCTGCCCATTCCCTCTGGTCTCGCCGGTCTGAGGGAGAAGGAAGTTCTTCATCGTGACACCATTGACCGGAATCAAATTCTCCCCTATGTGCTCTCCTGTCTAAAAAGCTGAATCTCCACTTCTCCATTGATAAATCCGGGGCGACTTCGCCCCGGATTTGCCATATTCCGTATTGAATTTGGGCAGAATATAGGGTAGAATAACAAACAGTACAGGAGGGATTTGGCATATGATGGACATACAACTGCATCAAATTGAGCGGGCCGCCGAGCGGCTCAAACCGATCCTGCACCACACGGAACTGGACCTTTCCTCCACCTTTTCGGAGATGAGCGGCGGACAGATCTATCTAAAATGTGAAAATCGGCAGAAGACCGGTTCTTTCAAGATACGCGGCGCCAGCAACAAGATCGCCTCCATGATTGAGGCCGGCACAGCGGGCCCCGTGGTAGCTTCCTCCGCCGGCAACCACGCCCAGGGCGTGGCCTATGCAGCCAGTAAATTTGGCATCCCGGCAACCATCGTTATGCCCAAGACGGCCCCCATCGCCAAGATACAGGCCACCCAGGGCTATGGCGCCAAGGTCGTCCTGTACGGGGACTGCTACGACGACGCCTATGCGGAGGCATGCCGTATCTGTGAGGCGGAAGGCGCGTCGTTCCTGCACCCCTACAACGATCCGGAAGTGATCCTGGGACAGGCTACTCTGGGACTGGAAATTCTCTCGGATCTGCCCTATGTGGACATGGTGGTCGTCCCTGCAGGCGGCGGAGGTCTGCTGGCGGGCATTGCCTCCGCGGTGAAGCTCATCAATCCCCGGGTCCAGGTCTACGGCGTACAGGCCCAGGGGGCAGACGCCATTGCCCAAAGCTACGCCGCGGGCGCCCGGCGAACCACGGAGACCGTCGCTACCATCGCCGACGGCATCGCTGTCAAAGCGCCGGGAGAGCTGACCGTTCCCCTGATCAACCGCTACGCCGACGGCATCGTCACCGTCTCCGATTCCGAGATCGCCGACGCCATTTTGCTGCTGATAGAGCGCTGCAAGCAGATCGTAGAACCCTCCGGCGCTACGCCTCTGGCAGCCGTCCTCAACGGGAAACTGGATGTGAAGGGCAAGCGGGTGGTCTGCGTCCTCTCCGGCGGCAACATCGATGTTAGCTTTGTCCACAACATCATTGAGCGCGGCCTGGTGGCGCGACATCGCCGCATTCGCTTCCTGGTCCGGCTGATCGACAGACCGGGCACCCTGGTGCAACTGCTCAACCTCATTGCCGAGTCCGAGGCCAATATCCTCACGGTAGAGCATGACAAGCTCAACATCCATCTCAACCCCAACGAAACCAGCGTACACATTGCCTGCGAAGTGGCCGGGGCAGAGCACGGTCAAGCGTTGCTGTCCCATTTGACGGAGCAAGGCTATGTGGTGGAAATGGAATAAAACACAAAGGAGAAACGCACATGAAGGTAATTGCAACCGACAACGCCCCTGCCGCCCTGGGGCCCTATTCCCAAGCGCAGATCACCGGCGGCCTGGTCTTCACCTCCGGCCAGATCGGCGTGGATCCGGCCACAGGTCTTTTTGCGGCCGACGTAGAAGGGCAAGCCCATCAGGTTTTCCGCAACCTTGCCGCCATTCTTGAGGCGGCTGGCACCGGCATGCACAAAGTAGTCAAAACCACGGTTTTTCTCAAGGACATGAACGATTTTGCCGCTGTCAACGCCATTTATGCCCAGTACTTTTCCGAGCCCTTCCCCGCTCGCTCCTGTGTGGAAGTGGCCAGACTCCCCAAGGATTTCCTGGTGGAGTGTGAGGTCATTGCAGAGCTGTAAGCCTGTTTGCCAGGCAGCCAGCAAAATAACCGTCTCCTGACGCAAAGTCCTGCTGCCTGAGTCCGCAAAAAATCCGCGTGCTACCTGCACGCGGATTTTTTGCGCTCATTCCCCGTAAGTCAGTTTCATGCGAAACACCCGGCCCGTATCGGACTGGCCCAGCACGACGCTGCTGTCGCCGTCCACCGTCCAGAAAATCCGCAGCCGCTGTCCCTCCAGCGCCTCGTTGATGTACTCGGCCGTGACCTCCCGCAGCCCGCGCTGAGCCGCGTACAGGCCGGTACACGCCTCCGCCAGATCGAAATAGCGGGTGTTGTTCATGTGGCCGTTGTTGTCCAAATAATCTCTCGGCACCACGAAGACCGACTCCCGATCGGTAGGTGGACAGCGAAGCGGGCCGGGGATTTTGTTTTCCAGTCCGGTCTCCATGCCTTCGATCTCCACACCCCGTCTTACAGGGCTGACCATCTGGCGGCTCTGTCGATCCACCACCGCCCAGATGGCGTTGCCGCTGAGGATCACTTCTCCTTGCGCGTCTCGCAGCAAATAATGGCGAGGGCACATGCCGTGCCGTTCCCGGCCGGGCCAGGTCTGGATCACAATCCGCTCCCCAGCCTTTGGCCAGCGCTGCACCTGCACGTAGTAACGGATCACCACCCACATCACGCCCAGGGTGCGCATGCTCTCCTCCCCGTAACCAATGCTGTCGCTGTGAGCCGCTGAAGTCTCCTGAAGTATCCAAAACAAATGCTGGGCGCTCAGTCCCTCCGCAGGAATTTCTCGTGTTTCCTGATACATGTTCATTGTCGTTTACCTCTGCCAAAGCGTATAAATGCCATGATGGGTACAGGAAAAGCCGGCCTCTCGCAGCGCCTCTCCGTCCGTCCAGGGGGAGAGAATAATGCTGGCCGTGTCCTCCGGCACGCCGTCGCTGTAACCAAAGCGGAAGCGGCCGAATTCCGTAGGCCGCAGATAGGCAGCCGGATAGTTTTCGTAGATCACCGTCTCGCGAAAGTCCTCCGGATCCGTGCCGCTATAAAACAACACTTGGGAGTAATAGACATGTCTGTCCAGTACAATCGTCCCCTCTCCTTCCATAGCCTCTGCCAGGGCGCTGTCCAGTCCATAGCCGAAGGAGTAGCGGATGCGGCTGTCATAACCCCGTTCTCCGTTAAAGAAATCGCCCGTGAAAAGCCCGAACAGCAGCAGATACGCCGCCAGCAGCATCGCCGTCGCCGTCTTACCGCGAAACAGAGCGCAGAACCAGCGCAGTCCGATTGCAGCGAGGGCAAGCAGGGGCAGAAAAATCACGTTGACCCGATTGACGTTCACGTGAACCAGCGCCCCCAGCGCCAGGCCTGCCAGCAGCCAGAACAAAAGCAGCGAACCCGGAGCAAAGTCCTTGCCCGCCCGTACCAGGCGAATTAAAACCAGAAGCAGGCCCAGCAGCACAAAAGGCGGCGTGATCAGGTAAGCCAGGCCATAAAGGCCCCCACAGCGCCGCAGGGCGGACAGGCTCCAGCCATCGCGTCCCAGATCCGCCAAAGAGCCGGGGCTGTTCCAAAGCAGCCCGTCGGACTGGTTGCGCAAAATGGTGAACAAGTGCCGCAGGTTTTCCGGGATCTGACGGAAAGAGATCTCCCCGGAGCGCATCACCAGCAGCTTGGGGATGGAGAACACGGGACCGCGGATTTCCTCCATCCAGCCCAGATTCACCGCGAGAAACAGCAGCAGCGGCAAGGCCAGCAGGGCCAAAAGCAGCAAAGACAGCAGCAGCCAAGGATCCAGCCGCAGCTTACCCCGAAGCGCGCAGTAGACGCCCTGGATCATCAGTACGGCAGGCAAGATCGGCCAAATGGTGGCGTAACTGTAGAGCGCCAGACCATAAAACAAGGCAGAGATTGGCAGCCAACGGCTGTCTTCCAGACCGCGCAGGAAAAAGCAAGTGCCAAACAGCAGAAAGCCCGGCGCCAGATTGGACTCCAGGCCCCAGCGGCTGAGCAACACATGCCAGGGGCAAATTGCCAGAAGCAGCATCCCCCAGAGTGCCGTCTCCTCATCGGATCCGCGCCGCAGGCAATCGTGGAACGCAGGCAAGCTCAGGCAGGCAACCAGCAGCTGCGGCAGACGCACAATCCAGACCTGTCGGCCGAACACGGCCATAAAAGGCAGCATCAGATAGGTCTCCAGCGCGTTCATGCCGCTGCCCCAGGCGGTGAGATACACGGGCCAGGTATAGCCTGCGCTGTCCCGCCCTGTGCACAGCAGAGCCCAGGCCTCATAGCCGGCGAAGGCTTCGTCCTGATTCAGGCCTCCCGGCACGGCCCCGAAACGCCAAAGACGCACTGCCAGGCCCAGCGCCAGAATCCCCCAGAAGGCCAGACGGTATGCACTTGTTTGATTCTCCCGCATTCTCATACGTTGCCTCCGCTTGGGATCTGTTTTCATTATAGAGCCGGCAAAGGCAACTGTCAACGTCCGCCCCTTCGGCATATCTGCAAAAAGCAGCCCCTTCGACAGACCATAACTCTGCCGAAGGGGCCGCTTCTTTGTTTCACTTAGTGACTGTTGAAATAATACATGGCCGTGGTGTCCGTCAGCACCGCGTCACATTTCCCGGCATACAAATAGTCGAAACATTCGGTAGTTCCACCGCCCAGCCGGGTCACCTGCCCCAGATGCTTTGCCAAACGGGGATCGGAGTTGAGCGCCTCCATGGCCTCCACTGTGGCGCACATGGCGATCTTCTTCTTGTTAAGACCCAGGCGGTTATTGATTAAGGTGCCCTCCCGGACGGCAATGACAATATCATTGGCCACATAGGGGCCGTACTGGGCATACAGGCCTTCGTCCACCTCGTTCTGATTCAGGGCAACTCCGCCCCAGGCGCAGTCGATGTTCCCGGAAGACAGCTCGATGTACACGTTTTCCTTCTCGATAGGCTGCATCTTCAGTTCCCAGCCCAGCCGCTCGCACACCGCGATCGCCAGCTCTACGTCGAAGCCCCAGTATTCCGTGCTGGTGCTGTAAGCCATGGGAAAGGAATTGATGTCGATTCCCACAATCAGCTCACGCGGCGGGATCTCCTGCAGCTCGCCGTAGCCGTTATCCCGCACCTTATCCAGGGCCGCCGCGTCCCGCTCGAAACGGATGATCCGGTCACCAAACCATTTCACAGAAAGCTGATCCACCTTGCCTTCACCGTGGAGGGTCTCGATGGCGGCAATCACGTAGTCCGCCGTCCGGTCTCCGCTGCGAAAAGCAAGAGAATACTCCTGCTGCACCAGGGTCATGACCGTTTTAACTCTATAGGAAGTGCTCCCGCAGGCCGTGCAAACAAAAAGCATACACAGCGCCAGGGCAATCGCAATGATTTTTTTCATCCCATCACCAAATATCAATGTCGGGGATTGTACTCCCCACGCCGCTGCTGCGGCTGTTCTTCTCCAGTCTGTTTCTGCCGTGTCCGGGCGTAAGCGCGCACCTGGGCGCGGCGTCTGGCCGCCCGGCGGCGTCGGCCGCCCAGGGCCATCAGCGTCATGGCGCCAAGTAACAGCACCCCGATCAGTCCCGCCGGCAGCAACCAGCGCTGAATCTCCCGTTCTTCCGAAACGTCTTGCTCCGGCACATCAGGCACAGGCTCCGGCATCGGCGTCTCCTCCGGCTGAGCCTGGGGTGCGACTGCGGTCTGTTCCGGCAGCTGGCTCTCGGGCGGCTGCGTAGCCTGCGCTGCCGCCTGGGCGGCCGCCAGCGCTTCCGCCTTGGCATCCAGCTCCAGTGCATAATCCGCCAGATAGGCGCCCACCTCCGCCATCCTGTCCTGATAATCCCCCACGTTCCGGGTCATCACCGTGATGATCACCGGCGTGGGCGTGTAAACGATGGCGGCGATATGATTGTTCTTGTTTCCGTTCGGCTCTTCATAGGCGCCGTATTTCTGAGCCAGGGAAAAGCGATCTTTTAAGCTCAGATTCAGATACGCATCCGGCTGGGCCGGAAGCAGATACTCGATAATGTGGGGAAACTGCTCCTCCCCGCCTCGCCAAAGCGTTTCCATCACCTGGGTCATATACCGCGCCGTATAGTAGCTGCTCTGGTAAAAATCCTCTACAAAATACGAATCCGCCAATTGGGTGTAGCGAATGGTCATGTCGCTGCATTTACCCAAGTATGTACCGCCCAGATAATCCACTAAAGCGTGGCCGCTGTCGTTGTTGGAGTATGTAAGGGCCGTGGATTCCCAGTATTGCAGGGGCATCCCCAGCACCGCGCTCTCCTGACTCAACTCTCCGGCCGCTTCCTTTTCCGCCACCAGCATGGCCACCGGAACCTTGTACAGGCTGGCGGAATACATCCACTGATCTGCGTCATAGTACCAGGTTTCCCCAGTCCCCGTATAGCAAAAGCCAACGGAAAATCGCTGATAATCTCGATCCAGGGCGTTTTCCTGCACATACTCCGCCATCCATTGATCCAGCTTGTCCGCATCGATCAGGGCGTCGTCCTGGGCATCTGCCCCGGTTTTCCATACGGGCAGCAGGGCGAGCCCCAGTGCCGCCGCCGCTATTCTTTTCCACATTGTACGCCTTTTCATGCTGCTTTCCCCTTGCGGGATAGGATTTCCAGGCGCGCCCGCCTCTTCCGTCAGCGGGCGCTATGGATGCGCTTATTCGTCATATTCAATCACATAGCCCAGATTCCCGCTGTAAAGCTCGGGATAATCGGCTACCGGATCGTTCCGGCTGTCATTGTAGACCCAGCGGTTGTTGTGCCAGAGCATCAGATAGTCTTCGATGGTTCCATCGTAGCCGTCATAATATGAGGGCTCATTGTAGTCCCAGGGATAATACAGCACCTCATCGGTAGTCTCCCATACCAGATTGTCTTCAATCCGATGGCAGCCCACCCAAACCCGGCTTAAACCGCTTTCGATCACCAGCTGGACAATCTTATTGAATTCTTCCTCGGTGCTGACTACGGCAAGATAGCCGCCTTGCTCCCGGCAGGCATCTCTGGCGTCGATCCAGCTCAGATCCGAAGCCACCACCTCATAGCGATGCTCCTTGGGAGGACCCGGATCCCCGGTATCGCTCTCCGTGATCAGGGTGCCGTAGTCAAAGGGCGCATCGCCCTCTCCTTCCGTGCCCGGTTCCGTGACACGGGCGGTGGGGATGCTCACGATGCCGGATGCGTCCTCGTCGCCGTTTGCGTCGGAGGGTCGGCTTCCCCGCAGGGCAAAGCCGCCCTGCAGCATGGTGTTGAGCACAACGGCGGACAAAATCAGCAGGGAGCAAAGAATCAGCACCGCTGCAATGGGCCGCCGGCGACGGCGGATGATCTCCTCTTGGAGCAGATCCTGCCGAACTGCCGGTCTGCCGCTCACGGCTGTCAGCGGCACCACAGGCACAAGCTCCGGATTCTCATCCACAGTGAGGATGGGAATGGGCTGTTTGGCTGGAGCGGCGCTCTCTTTATCCCGGCGGCTATGAGGTGTAGGCTGATAGACCCGCACGTCCTCCCCCTCTGCGCTCATGGCCAGAGGCACCGGCTCCAGCGTCTCTTCCTCTTCCTCGGGCAGCCTTGCCACCGCTTCGCTTTCAAAGGGCGGCTCCACATAGGGCGCGTTGAACAGCGCCCGGATCCGCTCCATTTCCTCCTCTTCCTCGCTGGGAACCGCAGGCTGCTCCGGGGCGTCTGTCTGGGCTGGCGCTTCCGCCGCCTCCGCATCCGTCTGCGCAGGCGGCGTCTCCGTTTCCTCGGTGCGCGCGCTGTCCATGCCCGCGTCCTCTTTGGCCAGGATAGACACCATGATCCGTTCCAGGTCGCTCAGCTCTTCCTTATCCTTGTGAAACAGCGTCTGGGAGCGCCCTTCGCTGCCAATGTAGCGATTGCGCAGGCAAGAGTCTACCATAGCCTGCAGCTCGCCCACCGTCTGATACCGATCGGTCGCTTTGAACGCGGTCGCCTTGGTGATGATCGGCGTCAATTGGAGGCCGGCCTCCGGCGGAATCGCAAAGCTCTTGCCGTCCATACGCGCCGCCGTATCCCCGTCCAGGGGAAGCTGTCCCCCGGCAACGCCGTAATACAGCAGCATGCCCAGGGAATACACGTCTGCCGCCGGGCCCAGCTTTCCACCCCAATAGAGCTCTGGCGCGATATACTGCAATTCCTGGCCTTCCCAGTCTTCCAGCTTGCCCGGTCCGATGGCCACGGTGCCGTCCTCATTCAGGCTGATGTTTTCCGGAAAAATGCCTCCCCGATAGCTGCTCGTCCCCACGTCTCTGCGGATCCGGTCGCACAGCTCGGACACCAGGGCACACAGCTCCTGCCGGCTCATTTTCCCGATTCCTTCCCCCAGCCTTTTCTCCGGGTCGAATCCTCTTGCTTCCATAGTTCCCCCCTGAACGGTGGTTTCTGATATCTCTCAATGGTTATATGGTATCATATACCGTGGCTTTCGTAAAGCCGCATCACGGCGCGCCGACGCTTCGTCAACGCTCCATTTTGTCGGCCAGTTTGGTAATCGCGTCGGCGTAACCGGCCAGCTCCTTGTTGGCTCGTCCCTCGATGCTTTTGGCAATCTTCAGCAGCCGCTCGGCGGCAGCCATCATGCGCAGGAAGGCCGGACTGGTCTTGCGCTCTTTCCGTCCGTCCGCTTTCTCAATGGGCCGTCCCTCCGGCATCGTCTCAAACTGCCCGGTAAGCAGATTGAAGCGACAGCCGCTGTAGGGCGCGTAAGCCTGATACCCCAGCTCCGCATTGAGGCAGGCGGTAAAGCTCTCCACAACCTCCGGATCGCCGTGATTGACAAAGATCTGCCTGGGTTTGGTCTTGAAACCACCCAGCCATTCCAGAAGCCCCGC
>CACZSJ010000032.1 GCA_902783825.1 Oscillospiraceae bacterium
GATCCTCACTGCCCCTCGGGGCGGACCAGATCCATGTACTCATCGTAGGTGCAGAGCCGGTCGATCACACCCTCATCGGTGATTTCGATGATGCGATTGGCCACGGTCTGAGTCAGCTGGTGGTCGTGGCAGGAGAAGAGGATGTTGTACTTAAAGGCCTCCAGACCGTTGTTCAGAGCGGCGATGCTTTCCAGATCCAAGTGATTGGTGGGCTGATCCAGTACCAGGAAGTTGGCGCCGGAGAGCATCATGCGGCTGAGCATGCAGCGGACCTTCTCCCCACCGGAGAGAACTCTGGCCGGCTTGTACACGTCGTCCCCGGAGAAAAGCATGCGGCCCAGGAAGGTGCGCAGATAGCTCTCCCGCTTGTCCTCGGAGAATTGCCGCATCCACTCGATCAGATCTCCGTCGAAGGACGCAAAGAAATCGTTGTGATCCTTGGGGAAGTAAGCCGGCTGGATGGAAGCGCCCCATTTGACGCTGCCGCTGTCCGGCTCCTCCAGACCCATGAGGATCTTGTACAGCATGGTTACGGCCAACTCGTTTTTGCCCAGGATGGCGATTTTGTCCTCTCGGCCCACAATAAAGCTGACCTTGTTGAGCAGCTGTACCCCGTCCACGCTCTTGCTGATCTCGGTGACGAAGAGCCGATCTTTTCCCGGCTCCCGATCAGCCTTGAAGCCAACCCAGGGATAGCGGCGGCCGGAGGCGGGCAGCTCTTCCACGCTGATCTTATCCAGCAGTTTGCGCCGGGAGGTGGCCTGGCGGGACTTGGATTTGTTGGCGGAGAAGCGGGCGATGAAGGTCTGCAGCTCCTGTATCTTCTGTTCGGCCTTCTTGTTTTGATCCCGCATCAGCTTCTGAATCAGCTGGCTGGATTCGTACCAGAAATCGTAGTTGCCCACGTACATTTTGATTTTGCCGTAGTCGATGTCCACAATGTGGGTGCAGATGTTGTTGAGAAAATAGCGGTCATGGCTGACCACCAGAACCGTACCCTCATAGTCCATCAGGAAGTCCTCCAGCCAGACCACGCTGTTGAGATCCAGATTGTTGGTGGGCTCGTCCAGCAGCAGCACGTCGGGATTGCCGAAGAGGGCCTGCGCCAGCAGCACCTTTACCTTCAGCCGGGGATCCAGCTCCCGCATCAGCTGTCCGTGCAGAGAAACGTCTACGCCCAGGCCCTGGAGGATACGGCCGGCGTCGCTCTCGGCCTCCCATCCGCCCAGCTCCGAAAATTCCTCTTCCAGCTCCGCCGCCCGGATGCCGTCCTCATCGGTGAAGTCTTCCTTTTCGTAGATGGCGTCCTTCTCCTTGCCGCAGTCGTACAGGCGCTGATGGCCCATGATGACCGTGTCCAGCACCGGATAGTCGTCATACAGGCTCTGGTTCTGCTTGAGAACCGACATCCGTTTTTTCGGCGCCAGTACCACCGCGCCGCTGGTGGGCTCCAGCTCTCCGGAAAGGATTTTGATGAAGGTGGATTTGCCGGCGCCGTTGGCGCCGATGATGCCGTAGCAGTTGCCGGGGGTAAACTGCAGGTCCACCCGGCTGAACAGCAGGGAGGAACCAAACTGCATGGAAAGGTCGTTGACAGTAAACATAAATTTCACCTCGGGTCGTGGGATAAAAAACAGTGAAACCATTCTACCATAAAAGCCGGCGATGTGGTATATTTATTTCAACAAACTCGGGAAAGGATCCTACGCTGGCGACCAATGCCCTTGCCCGCTTCCTGACGGACGCCGTTTGTACGGCGCAAAAGAGCGAACGAGAGCGCCCGGGGCGCTCTCGTCCGTTTTATAGGGAAGTGATGCCGAAATACTTTTCTGCGAAATCTACCTTTTCCACCTGGAACTCCCGGCCTCGCAGATAGTTGAGCAGACCGGCGTCGGTGGGGAAGGAGAAGAGGAGCTTATAAGAGTAGAGAGCCTGCCCCTTTTCCTCGTAATCCCGGTTGAATCGCTCCCTGCCGTATTTCCCGTCTCCCAGCAGGGGCCAGCCAGCATGGGCCATCTGTACCCGGATCTGATGGGTGCGCCCGGTGAGCAGGCGGCACTCTACCAGGGAAAGCGGCCCCCGGCTGCTCAGCAGCCGATATTCGGTGATCGCGGTCCTGGCGCCGGGCTCCGGCCGATCCTTTACATAGACCTGGTTCTTTTTCGCGTCCTTGAACAGGTAGTTTTCCAGACGACCCTGGCTGGGCTTCGGGCGACCCTGCACGGCGCAGAGGTAGATTTTTTCAATTTCTCGATCTCGGATCTTTTCGTTGAGAATCCGCAGCGCCTCGGCGTTTTTGGCTGCGATGACGATGCCGCCGGTATTCCGGTCGATCCGATTGCACAGGGCGGGGGCAAAGGCGTTTTCCTCCTTCGGCCGCCATTCGCCTTTCTGGGCCAGATAGGCCTGGATGTGGGCGATAAGGGTGTTGTAATCCCAGCTACCGGCGCTGTGGCACAGGACGCCGGGCCGCTTGTCCACCAGCAGAAGGTTTTCGTCCTCATACACGATGCGAAGCTTGGGGGCGCCCACCTTCAAGTAGGCGTTTTCTTCCCGGGGCTGCTGAAAAAACTCGTCGTTGATGTACAGCTGCAGCCGATCTCCCTCCTGCAGCCGGGTGTCCCGCTTGGCGCCCTTGCCATTGCATTTGATGCGCTTGAGCCGGATGTATTTCTGCAGCAGGGACTCCGGAAGCAGAGGCACCGCCTTGCCGATAAAACGGTCCAGCCGCTGCCCGGCGTCGTTGGCTTTTACAATGAGCTCTTTCATACAGAAGTCGCCTTTCGTCTCCCAGGATTTTTGTAAGTTTTTTTTGATTATACAACGGAAATTTCCTGTTGACAAGCGATAACAGTTCAACTATAATATCTAAGCGACTGTGGCGGGGTGGCCCGTCTGCGAGGTGCTTTTTATGCGGCTTGACCTGAGAGAAATCATTTCCGTTGAGGGCAGCTCCAAGCCTTTTTCCTGTGAGCTGGACCCAAGTGGGCTGGACTTTCCGGCGGTACGGGCCTATAAGAAAAAGCCCTTCGCCCAAGGGCGTGTTTTCAACGCGGCTGGCGTCCTCCATCTGGAGGGGAGCCTGAGCGCGGAGATGCTATGCACCTGCGACCGCTGCGGCGCGGAGTTTGATAGCGTGAAGGTGACGCCGCTTGACGCCACCATCGTCGAGGAGGAGAGCGAGGACCATCCGGAGCTTTTTGTCCTGGACGGAAACGAGATCGATCTGGACGAGATTTTGTCCACCTGCTTCATCCTGGATATGGAGACCAAATTCCTCTGCCGGGAGGACTGCAAGGGCCTCTGCTCCACATGTGGCAAGAATCTCAACGAGGGCCCCTGCGGATGCAGGAAACAAACGGATCCAAGATTTGCTGTACTGGAGCAGCTTTTGGATAAAGAATAAGGAAGCTGCTCAGAACAGCTGATATCAGGAGGTGTCAACATGGCAGTCCCGAAAGGAAAAGTATCACGCCAGAGACGTGACAAGAGACGTTCTTCCCACTGGAAGCTGGAGGCGCCCGGCATCATCAAGTGCCCCAACTGCGGCGCGTTTTGCATGCCTCATCGTGCTTGCCCGGCCTGCGGACAGTACAAGGGCCGCACGGTCATCAAGGTTGAAGAGAGCAAGTAAAAAGCTTGAGGAGGAGAGGAGAGAAGCCTTTCCTCCTTTTGTTTTTGCGTATATGTGAGCTTCCGTGTGCGCAGGTGCGGCGAAGCACCGGGCTGCGGAGGCAGAGCCTGGCGGCGCTTTGACGCCTGGGCTTGGGACAGGTGCTTATGAAAAACGTGATCAAATCCATCGACCCGGGCAGCCCTCTGGAGAAGCGGGCGGCGATAGGGGACAGTCTCATATCCATCAACGGCAAGCCCATCGTGGACGTGCTGGACTACAAGTTCTATGCCTACGATGCCCGGCTGCACGTGGTGCTGCGCAGGCCGGACGGCAGCGAGTATGCCCTGGAGCTGCGTAAGGCCGAGGGCGGCGACCTGGGCCTGGATTTTGAGACTTATCTGATGGACAGGCCCCGCTCCTGTGCCAACAACTGCGTCTTTTGCTTTATCGATCAGTTGCCCCCCGGCATGCGCAAGACCCTGTATTTCAAGGACGACGATGCGCGGCTGAGCTTTCTGCTGGGCAATTACATTACGCTGACCAATCTCTCCCAGCGGGAGATCCAGCGAATCATCGATCTGCATGTGAGCCCGGTGAACATCTCCGTCCACACCACCAACCCGGAGCTGCGCTGTCAGATGCTGCAGCATCCCCGGGCGGGCGCGTGCCTGGACGTTTTGGAGCGTTTCGCAGAGGCGGGGATCGTGATGAACTGCCAGATCGTCTGCTGCCCCGGTCTCAACGACGGGGCGGAGCTGGACAGAAGCATGCGGGATCTGGCAGCTTTGCACCCGGCGGTGAAGAGCGTATCCATTGTGCCGGTGGGCCTGACCCGTTTCCGGGAGGGCCTGTATCCGTTGACGCCCTTTACCCCGGAGCACGCGGGAGAGACCATCGATCAGGTGAGCGCCTTCGGAGAGGACTGTCTGGCGCGTTACGGCTCGCGGATTTTCTTCTGCGGGGACGAGATGTATCTGAAGGCCGGACGGGACATCCCGGAGGACGCCTTTTACGAGGACTATACCCAGCTGGAAAACGGCGTGGGGATGCTGCGTCTGATGGAGACCGAGTTCTGCTCGGCGCTGAAGCTGGGCGACCCGCCGGACGGCGTGGAGTTCTCTCTGGCCACAGGCACATCGGCGGGGCCGTTTTTCACCCGCCTGCTGGAGATGGCCAAACAGCGGTATCCCCAGCTGCGCGGGCATGTATATGCCATTGAGAATGACTTTTTCGGCCACAGCATCAACGTGACCGGGCTCATCACCGGCGGGGATCTGATCGCGCAGCTGAAGGGCCGGGAGCTGGGGGAACGGCTGCTGATTTCCCAAAACATGCTGCGCCGCGAGGAAATGGATTTCCTGGACGATGTGACTCTGGAGCAGGCCAGCCGGGAGCTGGGCTTGCCCATCTACCCTGTGGAGCAGGACGGCTTTGCCCTGTGGGACGCCGTCAGCGGCCTGCTGCCGGAGCTGAAGCTGCCCCGGCGGGAAAACGAAGAGACGGAATACTACCGGTATAACTGATTTGTATGTAAGGAGACGGCCATGGCAAGACCTCTTGTGGCAATTGTAGGAAGGCCCAACGTGGGCAAATCCATGCTTTTCAATCGTCTGGTGGGGCAGCGCCTGTCCATCGTGGAGGACACCCCGGGCGTCACGCGGGATCGGCTCTACGCCCCCTGTGAGTGGTGTGGACGGAATTTTGATCTGGTGGACACCGGCGGCATCGAGCCCAGCACAGACAGTGAGATCCTGCTCTTTATGCGCGAGCAGGCGCGCATCGCCATCGACGCGGCCACGGTGATCGTGCTGGTGACGGATTTGCGCACCGGCGTGACCGCGGCGGACAAGGACGTGGCGAACATGCTGCTGCGCTCCAAAAAGCCCGTGGTGCTGGCCGTGAACAAGGCCGACTCCACCGGCGCGACGGATCCGGGGGTCTACGAGTTTTACTCCCTGGGCCTGGGGGATCCCATCCCCGTCTCCGCTGTCCACGGTCATGGAACGGGGGATTTGCTGGACGCTTGCCTGCAATACTTCCCGGAGGAGGATCAGGAGGAAGAGGAAGAAGACCTGATTCGCGTGGCCATCATCGGAAAGCCCAACGTGGGCAAATCCTCCCTGGTCAACCACATTCTGGGGGAGAAGCGGGTCATCGTCAGCGACGTGGCCGGCACCACCC
>CACZSJ010000033.1 GCA_902783825.1 Oscillospiraceae bacterium
AAGAAAATGACACGCTCTTTGTTGCCTTTACCGGTTACTCGTAGGTGGTCTTCATAGATATCGGTCAAATTCAAAGAAACCAGTTCAGAAATGCGCAGACCGCAGGACATAAATAACATTAGTATACAATAATCTCGCAAGCCATAGGGGCCGTCACAGGCAGCCAGCAAACGCTCGCATTCAGATTCTTCCAAATACTTAGGCAATGATTGTTGGCGCTTGGGCATGTCAAGTTCTTGACAAACATTATAGTCCAACAAATGCCGTTTGGTTGTAAGGTAATGAAAGAAAGATTTCACGGAAGAGGTGCGACGACAGCGACTGGCAGCCGACAAGGCTTGTGAAGACTGCATTCGTTCCGGTGAGAAAGATTGATAGCGATACAGTTCTTCAATCTTAATCTGTTTAATGAAATCCAGATCAATGTCTGTGATGTCAATTTCGTTAAATGGTACATCGGAGGCAACCAAATGTCTGCGACGCTTTAAAAAACGAAAAAGAATTTTTAAGTCCAAATAGTAACCGGTGATCGTGCGATCAGAATGTCCGCGTACAGTGGAATGGTATTCTAAAAACTCCATGAGAATGTCCGGAGCATCTTGGATCTGATCAAGATTCATATAAAACTCCTTGATTACGTTATTATGATAAAAAAAGGCCTATTAAGTTCGCTTAATTTATATTATGCGAACCAACAAGGAAAATGAATGCAGAGGCTATCTGCCTCACATTATCAGCATATCGTATGAATCCCCTTTTGTCAAGAAAAAGCTGCGGCAGACAAGCCGCAGCTTTTTATCAATTCAATCGTCTTCTTCGTCTTCTTCATCATCGTCTTGAAAGAACTTCGGCGCTTTCGTAATGCGGATGGTATTCAAGATGGTTGCCAGCGATGCGGCGACATCAAGAAACACAGCAAACCACAGCGTGCAGAGTCCAAGGATGCTGAGGAAAATTAAGATTACTTTTACGCAAAACGCAAAGACAGCGTTTTCAACGGCGATGGTATGCATGCGCTTGCTGATACTGACAGCTTCCGGCAAGTTAGCAAGCTGGTCCGGAATCACAATAGCGTCGGCATACTTCCCTTTTGTGCTGACACGAATATCAACTGCCGCGTCACTGTGCTGTTCAAAGCCATTGGCATAGACATACAGAAGATTGCTGTCTGTTCCTTGGCTACGCTGACTGATGTACGCCAAACGTTCCGGAGTATCGGCAGCAGAAACACCTGCGGGAAAACCAAGTTCGTTTGCAATCTTCTGGCTTTCCTCTTTGCTGCCCTCGGTCAGGAGGACACAGTCCCGAACGCCGACCTTTTTCATGGCTGCGGCGAGTTGATCGGTCCCCTGGCTCTGCGTTTGGGAGATAATAATCTTGCCAATGTAGCGGCCGGCAATGATCAAATAATAAGCCAGTCCTTCGTCATTGGGATCCTGAGGGATGCTCACTCCCCTGGCGGACATATATTCAGCCGTAGCAAGGAGAACCGGAGAGTTTCCGATTGTCAGTTCAACGCCATATCCTGGAATGTCCTTAAAATCGCTGACAACCTCAAGTTTATACTCCTGATTGAAAACATTGCTGATGGCTTTGGCAAAGGGCTGTTCAGAATAATAAGCGGCGTGCGCGGCAAAATTCATAAAGGTGTCCCGATCCAGGATGGAGGACTGAACTGCAAGCACTTCCGGGCAATCATCAGAGAATACACCCGCCTGATCGAAAATGGCAAGGTTGATCTTTTTCATCTTTTCCAGTGTAGCAGCCCGGCGGAACAAAATCCCCTTCTTGGCGCTGAACCCAAGACCTACCAGTCCGGCCAGGGGCATGGCAACCAGCATGGAAGCCGGTGTTGCCACAAGAAAAATCATCAATGCCCGGTGAATGGAAACACGGAATGGAAAAGCCGTGAACAACGGAAGCAGGATCGCATAAAGAACGGCAAAAATCATGGCGATGCGGAGAATCAAGCCTGCGCTTTCCTCCATGGTTTTGGCGATCCGAAGCTCACCGGCGTCGGGTGTGTTTATATATTCCCGAGCACGCGCAGCAAGCTCCGGCTCCTGCTCGGAGGCAAAGGCTAAAGCAGAAGCGCGCGTACGCTTGCTTGCATAGGAAACCAGTAAGGCGCCAATCTGATGCAAAATGACCATGGCGGCACTTTCTCCGGGAAAGCCGACAATGAAACCGATCACGGCCACTACGCCAACAATCAGCGGCGCGGAGAAATACTTTCCGTCTTCAACGGCGTTGACCGCATCCAGGAAAATATCATATCCGGCTGCAAGCGCGGAGAGAATTAAAAGGATCACGCGGATAACAGCTGACGTCTTGACAATCATAGCTACTGCAAAGATCACAACGGCAATGACCAAACGAATCAGCAAAATGGAATCAAATGGGCCCTCTCCCCTACGGGACGTTTTCGGCGGTGTTTTAGCAGCGTGTTTTGCCCGGTTGGATGCGTTGCTCATACCTGGCACCTCCCAATTCGTATCTTTCTCTCAATCTGGGCAATGCGATGTCTCAGGCTTTCCCGTCAGAACCCAAAACGTGAATAATCTTATGTGCGACCATGTCCTTCACAGCCTGGCGTGCAGGCTTGAGGTACTGTCGCGGATCAAAATGATCCGGATGCTCAGAAAAGTATTTGCGAATGTTCGCCGTCATGGCGAGACGGATGTCAGAATCGATATTGATCTTGCAAACGGCAAGCTGTGCCGCTTTGCGAAGCTGATCTTCCGGAATCCCAATGGCGTCCGGCATATCTCCGCCGTACTCGTTGACCATTTTGACAAACTCCTGTGGAACGGATGAAGAACCGTGCAACACGATAGGAAAACCAGGCAGGCGCTTGATGCATTCCTCCAGCACGTCGAAGCGCAACGGCGGCGGCACAAGAACGCCGTCAGCATTGCGGGTGCACTGTGAGGCTTTAAACTTATAAGCACCGTGAGAAGTGCCAATGGCAATGGCCAGAGAGTCACATCCGGTGCGGCTCACAAACTCTTCCACTTCCTCTGGCCGTGTATAACTCTCCTGCCCGTGCTCTACGGCAACTTCGTCCTCAACGCCGGCCAGCGTTCCCAGCTCGGCCTCGACCATAACGCCATGATCGTGGGCATACTCTACTACCTGACGTGTCAGGGCGATGTTCTCCTCAAAAGACTTGGAGGAAGCATCAATCATAACGGAAGTAAAGCCGCCGTCAATGCAGGATTTACACAGCTCAAAGGTGTCGCCGTGATCCAAGTGCAGCGCAATGGGAATCTCGGGGTTCTCCATAATGGCCGCTTCAACAAGTTTTACCAAATACGTATGATTGGCATACGAGCGGGCGCCTTTGGAAACCTGAAGAATCACAGGGCTCTTTAACTCGCCGGCGGCCTCCGTAATTCCCTGCACAATTTCCATGTTGTTTACATTGAATGCCCCGACCGCATATCCGCCGTCATAGGCCTTTTCAAACATCTCTTTTGTTGTTACCAGAGGCATTTTTTCCTTCTCCCTTGAAAAAATGAAATTTTGTACAAATAGCACATTTACAAATTTGCTTTTCTATTATATCCTCAAAACATAACATAATCAATAAGCACATTACACAAAAGCGGGAATTTTTTTAATTATTTGATGGAGGCAAAAAACCTATGCAAGAAAAACTGATTGGATCCTGTATTTTCGGCCAGTCTGGCGGCCCCACGGCAGTCATCAATGCCAGTGCGTATGGCGTCATTCGCGCCGCTTTGGATGCCGAGGAAATCACCAAGGTTTACGGTGCCGCACACGGCATCAAGGGCGTTCTGGACGATAAGCTCTACGTGATGGATGAAGAAGATCCGGCGGAGCTGGAGCTTTTGCTGCACACCCCGTCTTCGGAACTGGGATCCTGCCGTTACAAGATGGCGGAGCCGGAAGTCGACGACACGGATTACAAGCGTATTCTTGAGATATTCAAGAAGTATAACGTGCGGTATTTCTTCTACAACGGCGGGAATGATTCCATGGACACCTGTAACAAAATCAGCCGTTATATGGAATCTGTGGGCTATGATTGCCGGGTGATGGGCGTTCCCAAGACCATCGATAACGATTTATATGGTACAGATCATTGCCCCGGCTTTGCCAGTGCCGCGAAATACATTGCAACCTCCTGCATGGAGATCAACAAGGATGCACGTGTATATGATAACGGTATGATTACCATTGTGGAGATCATGGGCCGCCATGCCGGCTGGCTGGCTGCCAGCGCTGCGCTTGCCACCGCGTACGGTTCCGGTCCGGATCTGATTTATTTACCTGAATGTGATTTTGACATGAACAAGTTCCTGGCGGACATTGAGCGGATCTACCAGAAAACTGGAAAAGTTCTCGTTGCGGTTTCCGAAGGCATTCATTATGCTGACGGCAGCTTTGTCTCGGAAGCGAAGACCTCTGCCACCGATGGCTTCGGCCATGCGCAGCTCGGCGGTCTGGCTGCCCTTCTGGCGGACATCGTGAAAAAACATACGGGTGCGAAGGTCCGCGGCATTGAGCTGAGTCTTCTGCAGCGCTGCGGCGCTCACCTGGCATCTGCCACAGATGTACAGGAAGCCTGCCAGGCCGGCAAAGAGGCTGTAGAGCAGGCTGTACGCGGTGTGACTGGGAAAATGGTTGCCTTCAAGCGTGAGACGGTAGATGGCCATTACAGCTGCCGGATGGAGCTGTTGCCCCTTTCAGCTGTGGCTAACTATGAGAAAAAAGTCCCCATGGAGTGGATTAACAAGGAACAGAACGGGCTGGAAGCTCCGTTTATCGACTACGTGCTGCCCTTAATTCAGGGCGAACCGGTCTTGCCTTTGGAAGACTCCCTCCCTCGCTACGCCCGTCTGAAAAAAGTACTGGCGAAGTAAGAAATGCTTTCGAGGAACCGTGGTAAACAACAGCACTACGGTTCCCTGTATTAAACATTGAGGCGACACTATGCTATCTTTGCGCAATCCTTATCCACAAATTCAATACGAAAATGAGCTTTCTTATGGCGGCGATCAAAATCATGCAGATGCCAAGCTCATGCGGCAATGCGGCTGTGGGCTGATTGCGGCACAGGATTTGCTGGAGTATCTTAGGCGTTATCATTCTGACAGTTATCGCGCTGATTTCTCTCCCCTTCCCGGCGAGATTTACAATGGCAAACTTCAATTGCTCAGTCAGTCCTTTTTGCCTCTCATTCCAACATTCGGGATTGATGGGCTCAGCTTGGTTGGTGGTATCAATCGTCTTTTGCGGAAAGAGCATCTGCCTTATCATGCCCGATGGATGGTGTCGGGTGAGAAAATCTGGGATCGTATTGAGGATATGCTGCAGCGGGATCTTCCGGTTATTTTGGCGGTTGGACCAAATTTTCCGGCGTTTTGGCGAAAAAGAACTCTGAGGCTTTACTGCAGATGCTCCAATGGCGCACTGCAGCGCAGTAAGGATATTTTTGACCATTACGTAACCGTGACAGGCATGGATCGGGAATGGTTGCGGGTTTTATCCTGGGGACATCTGTACTACATCAATCGCCTGGAATATGCTGCCTATGCGCATGACTACAGCAACTATTTATTCTGTAATATCGTGTATTTAGATAACAAATGAACAAGCACGGAGGCAACCCATGCGGGTTGCCTCCGTGTTTTTTGTTTTGTTTTCACTTGACACTAAACAGAATTTCTCCGTAAGAGGGATAGGGCCAAAATGCGGAGGAGCTCAGTCCTTCCAGCTCATCGACGACCTTGCGCAGTTCTTCCATGGCCGGTATGATCTTATCCATATGGAAGCGGGCAAGCGCCAAGCTATCGCTAATGCTCTCACCATGATCCATGTGGGCTTCCAATGCCCTGGCTTTATCGACCGCAGAAGAAATCAGCAGGCTGATCCTCTCTGCCATATCCTGCTCAAAATGGAAATGGATTTCACCACTCAAAGCTTTTTTGGACAGGGCAGCATCTGCCAGACATTTGGAATAAGCGGAGACGGCGGGGAGTATGTCCTTCCAAATCATATCCAGCATGGTCAACGCTTCAATATGCAGGACCTTATTGTAATTGCTCAGCTTAATTTCATAACGGGCGCGGATCTCCGTTTCAGTATAAACCTTATGGCGGACAAAGAGCTGAATATTCTTTTCGGCCAGGTAGCAAGGAGAGCAATCCGGTGTCGTCGGGTAATTTGATAAGCCCCTGTGTTCCGCTTCCTGCGCCCAGCCCTCATCGTAGCCGTTACCATTGAAGATGATGCGCTTATGCTTGCGAATCACATTTTGGATCAGGTCATGCAGCGCTTCTTCAAAATCCTCAGCAGCTTCCAGAAAATCCGCATATTGACGCAGAGATTCCGCCACGGCGGTATTTAAAACCACATTGGGGCCGGAGATAGACTGAGCGGCGCCAAGCATTCTGAATTCAAATTTATTGCCGGTAAAGGCAAAGGGTGAGGTACGGTTGCGGTCGGTTGTGTCCTTGGGGAATTTAGGCAGCACGTGTACGCCGACTTTAATCAGCTCTTTTTCCCTGCTGCCATAGGGTTCGTCGTTCTCAATAGCGCGGAGAATGGCTTCCAGCTCGGATCCCAAAAAAATGGAAACAACAGCCGGTGGCGCCTCATTTGCACCAAGTCGATGATCATTGCCCGCAGAAGCAACACACATGCGCAGCATGTCCTGATACTCATCTACAGCCTGAATAACTGCGCACAAAAACAGCAGGAACTGCGCGTTTTCGCTGGGCGTGTCCCCCGGCTCAAAAAGATTGACACCGGTATTGGTGCTGATGGACCAGTTGTTATGCTTGCCGCTGCCGTTGACGCCAGCAAAGGGCTTTTCGTGCAGGAGGCAGACCATATCGTGTTTACGGGCGATCCGCTGCATCAGTTCCATCATCAGCTGATTGTGATCCGCCGCGATATTGGTAGTCGTGTAAATCGGGGCCAATTCATGCTGCCCCGGAGCAGCTTCGTTGTGCTCGGTCTTGGCCAGCACACCCAGCTTCCACAGCTCCTGATCCAGTTCTCGCATGTAGGCTGCAACCCGTGGCTTGATGGCGCCAAAGTAGTGATCTTCTAGCTCTTGCCCCTTGGGAGGCTTGGCGCCAAACAGGGTGCGGCCAGTGTACATCAAATCCTTGCGTTTGGCGTACACTGACTGGTCGATGAGAAAGTATTCCTGCTCCGCTCCGACTGTTGTTTTAATGGAAGTGATTTTTTCATTGCCGAATAAACGGAGAACGCGCATCCCTTCCCTGTTGATGGCTTCCATAGAGCGAAGGAGCGGTGTTTTTTTGTCTAGCGCTTCACCGCCGTAGGAACAAAAAGCTGTAGGGATATACAGAACGCCGTCTTTGATAAAGGCGTAGGAAGTGGGATCCCAGGCAGTATAGCCACGAGCTTCAAATGTGGCGCGCAGTCCGCCGGATGGGAAACTGGAAGCGTCAGGCTCCCCCTGGATCAATTCCTTGCCAGAAAACTCCATGATGACACGCCCCCCATCTACGGGAGAAATGAAGCTGTCATGTTTTTCAGCGGTGATGCCAGTCATGGGCTGGAACCAATGGGTAAAATGGGTAACCCCTTTTTCGATGGCCCAGTCTTTCATAGCGTTGGCGACCACAGTCGCAGCGTTGCTGTCAAGGCGCTTGCCGTCATGCATGGAGCGCTGAACCTGTTCAAACACGTCTTTAGGAAGCCGTGCCCGCATAACAGAGTCGTTAAACACCATGGAACCGAACAATTCTGTGACTGTGTTCATATGCATACCTCTCTTCGGAATGATAAAACGGCACAGGGTCACACACATGCTGCAGGACACCTTTGCCGCTTCAGGTTGTAGGGATTATATGACAAAACGCACAATTTGTCAATAGTCATTTTGTGTAACCTATAGAAAATACAATGCTGGAAGGAAAAGGCCCGGGCAACAGCTCGAGCCTTGAATCGCAGGTTATTGCAGCATGTTTTCAATCATGGATTTTGGCTGCACTCCCACAGAGGAACGAACCACCTGGCCCTTTTGAAAGACCAGAAGCGTAGGAATACTGGAAATCCCGTAGCGGATGGCCAGCTCCGGCTCCTCGTCTACATCCACTTTACACACTTTGATACGGCCTTCCTGCTCATGTGCAATCTCCTCAATCGTTGGGGCCAGCATGCGGCAAGGGCCGCACCAGGTCGCCCAAAAATCGACAAGCACTGGCAAATCGCACTGCAGCACTTCCCTGTCAAAGTTTTCTTCGGTTAAAATTACTTCAGCCATTGTGTACTCCTTTTTCTTTATCCAACGGTACAAACACGCATAAGTCCCCGCTCCAAATTCGCAGAGGACACGGAACCAATCTGCATATCTACACATGGTTCCAGATGGATCAGTGAGCTTAAGTATACTGCATAGACTATGCTCGCGTCAAGCTCCCTGTCGAAGTATATCGGCAAGCCGTATGGGCCAACTTGATAGATGACGGATGTGTATAGCTTGCAATCACGTGTCTTTGATGATAATATAATACCAGTCTTTACATGGAGATGACCGATATGGAAGAACAACGGATTAAAAGAAAAAATCTGATCATGTTCCCGCTTGGCACAGTGGGCCGTGATATGATGTACAATCTGGTCACCAGCTATTTGCTGACCTTTGTGCTTTTTACGCATAAGCTGACGGCAGCTCAGTTGTCTGCCATTACCGCTATTATGGTTGCAGCACGCGTGTTTGATGCACTGAACGATCCCGTTATGGGGAACATCATCGAGCGCACGCGTGGCAGATGGGGAAAATTCAAGCCCTGGCTGGTCATCGGTATTTTAACCACCTCCGTGGTTATTTATCTGGCGTTCAATGTGCAGCTTCAGGGCTGGTCCTTTGTCTGGTTCTTTGCGTTTATCTATTTCGCCTACAGCATCACCTACACCATGCATGATATTTCCTATTGGGGCATGGTTCCTGCGCTGAGTTCGGACGCAAATACGCGCAACCAATATACCTCCCGGGCTACACTTTTTGCTGGGATTGGAGGAATGCTGGCAGCTGCTTTCATTCCCATGCTGACCGCGGGAGATCGTGCTCTCGGCGGCAACGCTGTTACAGCTTACGGTCGTGTGGCACTGATGATTGCCGTGCTGGGTCCTGTATTTCTTGCTTTCACTGTTTTCGGAGTGAAGGAACAGCGAAATTACAACGACGAGGCGATCCCCCCTGTTAGTTTTAAGAAAATCATGGGGACGATTACCGGAAATGATCAGCTCATGTGGATTTCGCTGATATTCCTATTGCAGCAGATTGGGAACGGAATCGTGTTGTCGGGCATTGGCCAAACATACATTTACGTAGAATTCGGCTACGAGGGTATTTTCTTTACCGCTTTTCAAATGCTGGGCATGATGGTCACGGCATTTTTGATGATTTTCTACCCCAGCATTTCACGCAGGGTCAGCCGCAAGCGCCTAATGAGCGTTCTCATGGTGATTTCGGCGGCGGGGTATGTGGTTATGCTCCTCTCCGGGCTTGCTTTCGGAAGTGGCAACATGATGAAGTTCATTCTGATTACGATCGGATATATGATGGCGAACTTTGGCCAGTACGGATTCTATCTGATCATGATGATTTCCATCATGAACACGGTGGAATACAACGAGTATCTCCACGGAACCCGAGATGAGGGTATCGTCTCTTCCCTGCGGCCCTTTTTGACCAAGATGGCCTCTGCCCTGACCGTAGCTATTGCCAATATCACATACATCCTGTTCAATATTATCCAATATACCAATGGAATTGCCGATCTGGAGCAAGTTGCGAATGCAGGCGAGATCAGCACGGAACAAAAAGCCAGTGAGATTACTGCGCTGCTCCAAGGGGTGCAAAGCGGGCAAACGCTGGGACTTTTGGCGGTTATGACTGTTCTCCCTCTTGTTTTGATGTTTGCCTCCTATGCGCTATATCGACGGCGCTACAAGCTGGACGAAGATGAATACGAGCGTATCTGTTCGGAGATTATCGCCAGAGAGGCAAAGGTATGAGTCTGCTCAAGGTCATCTTACGGGCTGCCGCTCCCCTGCCCCGGCTGGAGAATTATCAGCGGTATCTCTTCATAGGGCCGCATCCGGACGACATTGAAATTGGAGCCGGCGCGACAGCAGCAAAGCTTGCCGCTGCTGGCAAAGAGATATGTTTTCTGATTTGCTGCGACGGGCGTTACGGCAGCGCTTTTCTGCCGCACCTCTCCCCTGCTGATCTTGCCGCCTTGCGTAAAACAGAAGCCATAGCTTCCGCTCGCCTGCTGGGAGTCAACGACCTTCGTTTCCTCGAACTTGAGGACGGTGGCTTTTATGAAAGATCCCGCCTGCTGGAGGGATTGGCGCAGACCATAGGGGATTTTCAGCCGGAAGTCGTTTTTGCGCCCGATCCCTGGGTGCGCAGCGAATGTCACGCTGACCATCTGGCGATAGGAAAAGCCGCCGCTCAAATCTCTTGTTTTGCACCATACGCAGGAATCATGGAAAAGCATGGGGCAAAAGCAGCGCCTGTACAGGCGCTGGCATACTATATGACGGCAAATCCAAACTGCTATGTTAAAACCAGCGGCTATCTGCCAAAGCAGCTGGAGGCCATTTTTGCCTGCCATAAAAGCCAGTTCCCGGACGGATGTGCAGAGAAAAAAAGCATCACGCTTTATCTGAAGCTGCGTGCTTATGATTTTGGCTTGCGCTCCGCAAAGGGATGTGCAGAGGGGTTTCGTGTATTGGGACAAACCCAGATGCACTGTCTCCCGGAAGCCGATCGCTGAAAAAGCCCAACTCTTTTGAGTTGGGCTTTTTCATTATTCTGTCGTGTAATTATCGAAATAACCTTGGATATAGACGATAGGCGTCCCCTTATCTCCGCTGCCGGAGGTCAGATCACACAGTGAACCGATCAAGTCAGTGAGTCTGCGAGGGGTCGTTCCCTCGGAAACCATCTTTCCGACCAGGTCGTCATCCTTTTTCTGAATTTCTTGCCGAATGGCGTCACGCAAGGCTTCGCCGGACAACTGGGCAAACTCATTGTCTGCCAGGTATTTCAGCTTCAATTCATTGGGTGTGCCCTCAAGACCGGCGGTATACGCCGGGGAAACCACGGGGTCTGCCAGTTCCCAGATCTTCCCTACCGGATCTTTAAAAGCCCCGTCACCGTACACCATAACTTCCACGTGCTTGCCGGTTTTGCTCAGCATCTCTTCCTGTATGGCATTGACCAAGGACTGACAATCTCTTGGAAACAGCTTTACCCGATCTTCCGACGCCTTATTGGAGCCCAAGAGGCCGTATCGCTCGTTAAAACCACTTCCGTTGACAGGCGCAGTCATGATTTCATCCAAGCCGTATACACGCGCGGCGCCAGCCGTTTTCAAAATCCGTTTGGTGCGCTCCCGGGTGTGAATATCGCAGCAGATCACATTCTCCGTGTGCTTTAGGATCTCCCGAGGGTCGTTTGCAAAAAAGACTTCAACTTCCGCGCCGCTCTCACGGATCAGCTGCGAATAGTAATCCACATAGTCTACCCCGGTGAAACGGTGCAAGCGATTGCCGAACAGCTCCCGATATTGCTCAAGACTGAGTACATCCCGGTACGGATCGATTCCTTTGCTGTCCATCATATCCCAATCGATCAGGTGGTTTCCTACTTCGTCAGAGGGATAAGAGAGCATCAGCACAATTTTCTTTGCGCCGCTGGCGATACCGCGCAGACAAATTGCAAATCGATTCCGGCTCAGAATTGGGAAAATCACGCCAAGCGTTTCTCCGCCGAGTTTGCTGCGTACATCCTGTGCGATATCCTCAATCGTAGCATAGTTGCCCTGCGCACGTGCAACGATTGCTTCTGTCATCGCCAGAATATCACGGTCCCGAATATCAAAACCATCTAGACTGGCGGCACTGAGAACAGAGTCCACAACAATCTGTTGAAGCTGATCGCCTTCTCGGATAATCGGCGCACGAATTCCACGGGAAACAGTTCCTACCATTCGGCTCATTGCGCGTACCTCGTTTTCATAGAATTACCCATATACTATACTACCATTTACGCAAAATGTAAATAGGATTCCTTTCCGAAAAATGTTTCGAAAAGGAATTCTTTACCATTTATCTGTCGAAGGATGGATTTACGGCATAGATATTCTTCTGGTTCATTTTTTCCATTGCCAGTCGCAGTCCCTCGCCGAAGCGCTGATAATGCACAATTTCCCTCTCACGCAGATATCGCATGACGTTATTCACATCAGGATCATCGCTTAAGCGCAAGATGTTGTCATAGGTGACGCGCGCTTTCTGCTCTGCGGCGAGATCTTCGTTCAAATCTGCGATAACATCGCCTTTAACCTGCATGCTGCCGGCTGTCCAGGGGAAGCCGGATGCAGCTGTGGGATAGACGCCGGCAGTATGATCCACGAAGTAGGCATCAAGTCCGGCGCGTTTTACTTCGTCGGGCGTCATGTCTCGCGTAAGCTGGTGTACTACAGTTGCGACCATTTCCAGGTGCCCCAATTCCTCCGTGCCAATGTCCGTCAATAGCCCTTTCAGCTCGGGATATGGCATGGAGTAACGTTGACTCAAATAACGCATGGATGCACCCAGTTCTCCGTCAGGTCCCCCATATTGGCTGATGATGAACTTTGCCAGAGCGGGATTCGGCGTTCTGATTCTCACCGGGTATTGCAGCTTTTTTTCATAAATAAACATTCCTCATCCCTCCATTCTCGGGCGATAGTCCCAAGGCCAGGGATCCTGCAGCCAAGCGTAGTCTTGCATCCCCAGCATATCTTCTTGTGTGATGGGACCGCAGCG
>CACZSJ010000034.1 GCA_902783825.1 Oscillospiraceae bacterium
AACACCAATTATCAGACGCTGGGGGCGGCGGCCGAGCTGCTGCGTCTGAGAGCGAACAGCTACGAGGTGACCCAGGAATTTTTCCGCAAGGTATCCGTCGCACGGCTGAAGCTGGAGGGAATGATCTATTCCCAAATGGGATATTACCATGACGGGAAAGTGGTGCTTGCCACCGTCACCCGGGAGATGATGGAGACTGCCGGCGCTACGGAGGATGACTGCGACGATCTGGCAGGGCTGTCCGGCAGAGCGGAAGGCTGCGACATCAACGTGACGATCCGGGAAATGGCCGACGGCAGCAGCAAGGTTTCCGTGCGTTCGGTTCCTGGCGTCAGCAGCACGGATATCTGCGCGATTTTCGGTGGCGGCGGGCACGAGATGGCTGCCGGCTGTACCATCCAGAATCCGCCGGAAAAGGCCAAAGAGCTGCTCTTGGCCGTGATCGATGAGATTTACCGATGACCGGGATCCTGCTTATCGACAAACCGTCCGGCTGGACCAGCAGTGACGTGGTGGCCAAGCTGCGAGGGATCCTGCATGAGCGAAGGATCGGACATGCCGGAACGCTGGATCCGATGGCAACGGGGCTTCTTGTTGTGCTGGTTGGCAGGGCGACAAGGGCTTCGGAATTTGCTGAGGCGCAGGATAAACGGTATCTGGCAGGTCTGCGTCTTGGCTTGGAAACCGATACGCAAGACGTCACCGGTACGCCTGTCGGCGGCAGGCCGCGTCCCGTAACGGAGGCGGAGTTGGCGTCGGTACTGGAAAGGTTTCGAGGAGAGATTCAGCAGATTCCGCCTATGTATTCTGCCATCAAAGTGCAGGGGAAGAAGCTGTATGAGATCGCCCGGCGGGGTGGGGAGATAGCGCGTACGCCCCGAACACTCCAGATCCACCGCTTGGAACTTGCGGGGAAGGCGTCGGAGGACTATCTGCTGGATATCCACTGCAGCAAGGGAACCTACGTGCGCAGCCTTTGCCACGATATTGGACAAAGCCTGGGCTGCGGCGCCTGTATGAGCTCACTGCGCCGGCTGGCTTCGGGCTCCTTCCAGGTGGAAGACGCCTACAGTCTGAACGATGTGCAGCAGGCGGCGGATCGCGGCGAGGCGGATAAGCTCCTGCTGCCTGTGGACAGCCTGTTTGTCCGGCTTCCGGCGATCAGGCTGAAGGAGGCGGAAGAACGCCGCATCCGCAACGGAAATCCGATTTCCCTGCCAGATGCGCCTGAGGGGCGATATCGGATCTATGGGGAAGACGGAGCCTTTCTTGCCGTAGGCAGTGTTGCTGCCGGACAGCTGAAAACCATAAAAAGTTTTTTTGAGGTAGGCAATCCATGACAGAGATAAAAAGAGCAGTGGCGTTGGGCTTTTTTGACGGGCTCCACCTGGGGCACGCGGCGCTGCTGAACCGAACCAAGGAGCGAGCTGCCCAGGAGGGCGCCGTTCCTTCGGTAATGACCTTTGACGTGCATCCGGATACGCTGGTATTCGGCAAGGAAATTCCCCTGATTAACAGCGCACTTGGCCGCGAGGATATCATCCGCAGGGAATTTGAGATCGACAACGTCTTTTTCCTGCATTTCAACCAGCATATGATGCGCATGCCTTGGCGCGATTTTCTGGACACGATTTTGGCTGAGCTGAACATCTGCTGGATCGTGGTGGGGCATGACTTCTGCTTCGGCTACCGGGGCGAGGGTACGGCGGAGAAGCTGAGAGACTATTGTGAGGAACATGGCCTTGGCTGCGACGTGATTCCCGCAGTAAAGCTGGATGGCCGTGTGGTCAGCTCCACCTATATCCGTCAATTGATCGAGGCGGGGGAGATGGAGCAGGCGAACCGGTACCTGGGCCATCCACACACGCTCGCGGATACGGTTCGCTCGGGCTATCAGCTGGGAATTAAGCTGGGTGCGCCCACCATTAACATGCGATTCCCGGAGGGCGTTCTGGTGCCGCGGCATGGGGTGTACGCGACTCGCGTGTATCTGGAAGACGGAAGCAGCTATGTGGCGGTGACCAACATTGGTGTGCGGCCTACCGTCAGCCATGAGGACCGAGTGAGCGTGGAAAGCCATTTGCTGGACTATACCGGGAATCTTTACGGCAGACAGGTCCGGGTGGATTTCTATCACTATCTCCGACAGGAGCGCCGCTTCGAGAATTATGAGGCACTTTCCGAGCAAATCCGAAAAGATGCGGAGGCTGCGCGGGCCTATTTTGCTCAGGCTGCGCGGTAATCCGGCGGCTACACAGATTTGTCCTTGCATGTTTCGCGCGGATTTTCTATAATGGGACAGGATTTTATGATTCTGTCCTGAGGTGTGTGGGGAGTATGAGGCGGATAAAAACAATTCTGTTTCTGATTTTGCTGCTGGCAGCGGCCGTTCTGGTGGCCCTGCGCCTGCAGCAGGCTAGCGGACCATTGCAGGCGGAGACGGTCAGCGTCAGCTTGCCGGCCACGCCGGAGCCTACTCCGGAGCCTACTCCCGAACCTACACCGGAACCTACGCCTGAACCTACACCGGAGCCGACCCCGGATATGAGTCCGCTGCCGACAGAATGGTTTGACGACGCGGTCTTTCTGGGGGATTCGGTTACGGTGGCGCTGGAACGCTACTGCGACAAGACGGAAGCGCTTGGCGAGGCCCTGTTTTTGTGTGAATTCTCCTATTCCGTGCGAAACGCGGTGTCCGGCGAGGTGGATATCTGGTATCAAGGAAAGCCCTATCGTCCGGAGGATGTGATTCCCCTGACCGGGGGAACCAAGATTTTTGCCATGCTCGGCACCAATGACGTGGCGCGCACGGGTGGGGTGGAACGAACGATTGAGCTCTGGGCGGAGCTGATCGACAAGATCCGCGAACAGAGTCCGGATGTGACCTTTTTCCTGGAATCTTGCCTGCCCATGCATTACGCGGGACAGCTTGTGGGACTCAACAACAACAAGCTGGACAGCTATAACGAGCAGCTGAAGGAATTCTGCCAGGAGAATGGACACGTATATGTGGACATTGCCCATTATTTTAAGGATGATCGCAATTCCCTGATGCCGGCCTACAGCGAGGATCAGTATGTACACTTAACGGAGTCCGCGGCCGAGCTCTGGGCGGAGCTTTTGCGGGATCCGGCCAATTATTCAATCAATCCGAGGAGTCTTGGCAATGAAGAAAACCAGTAAGCGTTGGAGCCTTGGCCTGCTGCTGATGGCAGCGCTGCTTTTGTGCGCCTGTGGCGAAAAGCCGCAGCCTGCGCAGAGCGTGGACCTGCAGAAGGTATACGAGGAAATCGGCAATCGGGTTGAGCTGCCCAACATGATCGAGCTGTCAGAGAAGCGGTTGCTCAATTATTACGGAATCGACGCCCAGGCTTGCCCACAGGCGCTTGCGCGGATCAATGAGGCGGGTCTGAGCGTGGACGAGATCTGGCTGATCGAGGCGGCGGACGCGTCCGTGGCCGAAGGCATCGCGGAGATAGCCCGATCCCGGATTACCCAGCTTTGCGCAGAAACGGAGAAATACTCTCCCGAGCTGTACGCGGTGGCGCAAAAGGGACAGGTACTGCATGAGGGTGCGTATGTGGCGCTGTTCATTTCGCCGGAGGCGGAGACGATGGCGCAGATTTTCCGAGAGGTTGCCGGCAAATAAGAAAGCAGAAGCGGGGCAGCCCGCTTCTGCTTTGTTGTAGTAAGGAGATACTCCCTTGGTTTTTTCCAGTAATATTTTTTTGTTTTTCTATCTCCCGATCGTGCTGGGCCTGTATTATCTGGTTCCTGGCAAATATCGAAACCTGGTGCTGTTCCTGGTCAGCCTGTTCTTCTATGGCTGGGGGGAGCCGGCCTATCTGGCCCTCATGCTTTTCGTCATCGTCGTCAACTATATTGGCGGCGCGGTGGTTGCCGCACGTAGGCAGGCAGGGAAATCGGCTAAAAGCGCTCTGGTGCTGAGCCTTGCGCTGAACCTGGCTGTTCTGGGATATTTTAAATACGCGGGTCTGCTGCTGGGTACCCTCCGGGCGGTTCCTCTGTTTGCGGGGATCTCTGTGCCGGATATCCCCCTGCCCATAGGAATCTCCTTCTATGTGTTTCAATCCATGAGCTATGTAATCGACGTGTACAGGGGAGAGGCTGCCGCGGCAAAAAGCCCGCTGTGCTTTGGAACCTACGTAGCCATGTTTCCGCAGCTGATTGCCGGGCCCATCGTGCGTTATCGGGATGTGGCCAAGCAGCTCAACAGCAGGCAGACAAGTCAGCAACAGTTTGCCGATGGTGTGAGACTGTTTGTGATCGGACTTGCCAAAAAGGTGCTGCTGGCCAATCAGGTGGGCGCCTTATGGGAGGCGTTGATTCCCGGGGTTGGCGCCCTGTCTGCCTGGTTTGGTTTGGCGGCCTACTCTCTGCAAATCTATTTTGATTTTTCCGGCTATTCGGATATGGCTTTGGGGCTGGGCAGAATGCTGGGCTTTCACTTTTTGCCAAACTTCAACTATCCTTATATGGCCAAAAGCGTAGGGGAATTCTGGCGCCGCTGGCATATTTCGCTGACCACCTGGTTTCGAGAGTATGTGTATATCCCCTTGGGGGGAAACCGTATAGGGATGGCCCGCAACCTGCGCAACATCCTGCTGGTCTGGGCGCTCACCGGAATCTGGCACGGCGCCAGTTGGAATTTTCTTCTCTGGGGCTTGTATTACGCGCTGCTTCTCGTGGCGGAGCGCCTGTTCTTGGAGCGCATGGCTGCCCGCTGGCCGGGGATGCTCCGGCATCTGTTGACGCTGCTTCTGGTGGCATTTGGCTGGGGGATGTTCTATTTTACCGATTTCGGAGAAGGTCTGCGTTTCTTCGCGCGCCTGTTTTCCTTTACAGCCACCGGCGTACATGAACGCAATCTCTGTCTGGCCTATCTGCCGATCCTTCTGCTTGCAGCGCTGGCGGCGACGCCCCTGGGAAAGCGGCTTTGGAAAAAGTTTGAACCGAGCCCTGCTTCCGGTGTTTTGCAGATTCTCGGGGGAAGTGTGCTGTTCCTGCTCTGTGTTGCCTCCTTGGCCACACAAAGCTACAATCCATTTATTTATTTCCGGTTTTGAGCCATGAAAGAAAAAACAAGAGACAAGTGGATATGTGTTCTTTTTTGTGGCGTCCTTGGCCTGGTCCTGCTGCTTTTTCTTCTGCTGCCGCACCGGAGCTTTTCCGAGAAGGAAAAGCGGTATTTGGCCAAAGCGCCACAGCTGCAGAGCAGCTCGGTGCTTTCCGGGGCATTCTCCCGGGAGGTGGAGACCTGGGCGGCCGATCATCTGCCGGGCAGAGACTGGCTTGTGGGACTGAACGCCTGGTATGACTGGGCCAGCGGCCGGCAGGGAAGCAAGGATATCTACCGGGGCAAGAGCGGGCGGCTGTATGAAGCGCCGGCTCCTGCGGATCAGGAACAGATCCGTCGAAACACCGCGGCAATTTGTGCCTTTGCACAGTCCTTGGACAGGAGCGTGGATCTGATGCTGGTGCCTTCGGCGGGCTATGTGCTGCAGGAGGACATGCCCCCGCTGACCGACCCCTATCAGGACAATCTGCTGCTGCAAGCCGTGGAGGATAGCGTGGAAGGCTTTGCCGAGCCGCTGGATCTGCTGGCGTGCTTTTGCAGCGAGGCGGATCCCGAGGCGCTGTATTATGGAACAGATCACCACTGGACCGCCAGAGGCGCATGGCTGGCTGCCTCCCGGTACTTGGAAAGCAAGGGGAGGCAGACGCTGCCGTCCGCTGCTTATCAGGTGACGGCGACGGAGGGCTTTTACGGTACGACCTATTCTCGAAGCGCCCTGTGGGGCGGAGGCGGTGATCGCATCGAGCTGTGGGACAGCGGTGGCCGGTTTCGCGTGACGAACGCGGAGGCCAGCGGAGATCATCAAGGTCTGTTCTATCGGGAGCATCTGACAGAGAGCGACAAATATCCAGTGTATCTGGACGGGAATCATTCCCTGCTGCGCATTCACAACGAGCGGGGGAGCGGGAAGCTTTTGCTGGTCCGGGATTCCTTCGCCAGCTGTATGGCCTGCTTCCTGGCGGATTCCTACGAGGAGTTGGTGCTGGTGGATCTGCGCTACTATCGGGGCGCGGTTTCCCAACTGGTTAGGGACGAGGGGTTCGACGATCTTCTGATCCTCTACGGCCTGAACAATTTTATGAGCGACGGCAATTTGATTCGCCTGGAGTGAATGGCGTGTGCGGAATAGAAAAAGGACAGGGAGCGTGACTCCCTGTCCTTTGGGTTTACTGCTTGTTTGCAGGCCGGTTTTTCCGAGAGGAATGCCCTCTGCCTCTGCGGCGGGCCTGGGTGGATTTGGTTTTGTAGAAATCCTGCATGGCGCCGTCCGCTTCATAGATCAGCTTGTTGACGGACCATCGATTGTCATCCAGACTTTTGCGGAATTTGACACGGGCCAAATAGGGGCCGTGCTCTTCACAGGAAAAGATGTTCATGTAGCGCTGATCACCCTGATTGATCCAGCGCGTTCCCTCCAGTGCCTTGCCACAGGCCGGACAATGCAGCCCAGCGACGCGAAGATCTGCGAAGGCCGCGGCCTTGCTCTCGTAATCGCCGAAGCTTTCATGGCACAGGGCCTCGGGGCCGGCGTTTTCGGCAGGAGGCTTATAGCTGGGCATCCGCTCGGCCAGAATCCGCCCAGCGTCCGGATATTGGCGCAGTCCTTCAGCCATGTTCAGATGGGTGCTGACCAGGGCGGTGTTGTATGCGTCGCCCAGAGCGTCATGGGCAATGCGTGTTTGTTCGATGTCGAAATGCTCCATGGCGCTGGCCAAGGATTTTTGATTCTTGTCGCCGCCGGTCTGCAGATTGTAAATCAGCTGGAGGTTGATCCAGCCGGAAATCCAGTCCCAGTCCAGATCGTGGATGATGATGTTCTGCTCCAGAATGCCCTGATCGTCGCAGCCCCAGGTGAGAAAGGTGACGTCTTCACCGCACCAGGCGCGGAACTGTTCCAAAGCGTCGGCAAAGCTGACTCCGTGGGCAAGCCGGTCTTTGTCGAATCCGGTTATTTTCTTGACCTTGTAGTGCATACGCTTGAAATACACGGGTTTGACGTCGACGGTAAATTCTTCACCGATGCTCATATCCTCGTTGAGCTTTACTGCGCCGATTTCAATGATTTCGCCCCGAAGATGGATGGGGAGCTTGTTAAAGACGGAGGATTTGGAGCTCATTGCCTGATTCCATTCCAAATCCATCACGATATAATTCATACTTTAGTCCTCTTGTCATGTGATCCCGTTTGTGCCGGTGAGGGCACAACGAATGTATTATAACACATTCTTTCCGGGCGTGCACTACTTTTTTCGTATTCCGTGAAGAAATATCTTTTGCATATCCAGAGGCACTGTGGTATACTCAGAACATCGGAGGGGAGAGCATGCGTGGATTTACCATCGGAGATGCATTGCAGGCCTGCGGAGGCAGACTGACTGCTGGGACCGATCCCAACAGGGAGCTGCGCGAGATCGTCATTGACAGCAGAAAGGTTGTCAGCGGGGACCTCTTCGTCGCCTTCAAAGGAGAACATACGGACGGGCACAATTACATAGCGGCTGCTCTGGAGCGGGGCGCCGCTTGCTGTCTGGCGGAGTATCTGCCGGAGAAGATATGTGGCCCGGTGCTTCTGGTGCCGCAGGTGCAGTCTGCGCTGGAGGCCATTGCCAAGGCCTATCGGGAGCGGCTGCAGCTGCCTGTGATCGGTATTACCGGAAGCGTGGGCAAGACCACGGCAAAAGAAATGATTGCAGCGGTTCTGGAAAGCCGGTACGCTGTGCTGAAAACCGAAGGGAATCTGAACAATCAGATCGGTGTCCCCATGACTCTGTCCCGCATCACGCCGGAGCATCAGGCGGCCGTGGTGGAAATGGGCATTTCCGGATTCGGTGAAATGCGGCCCCTGGCGCGCATGGCCCGACCGACAATTGGTGTTTTTACCGTAATAGGCCATGCCCACTTGGAATTTTTGCAGGATCTGGACGGGGTGCTGCGCGCCAAGACGGAGATGTTGGAGGAGATGGCGCCAGATGCGGTAATCGTCGTCAACGGAGACGATCCGCATCTGCGAAATCTGGACTGCGTTCAGAGAAAAATCCTTGTGGGAACGCGGGGAGACTGCGATCTGCGTGCGGAAGACATCAGCCAGCTTCCCAACGGGGATACCCAGTGTTGTCTGGTTTCCCGAGAGCACCGAATCCCAATCCGGATTCCTGCATTTGGCAGACACGTGGTGCACGCAGCCCTGCTTGGCGCCGCTGTTGG
>CACZSJ010000035.1 GCA_902783825.1 Oscillospiraceae bacterium
ACGCCCAAGATCCGTATCGTGGGCCGGCCGGAAGCGGCGGAGCGGATCAATGAATTTCTCGCCCGGATGGATGAGACCTACTATACAGGAAACGACTATGGCGACGGTCCTGCGACGGGCTTTAACGGAATGCTGGAGATCGCGGAGGACAACTACGCTTACGCGGTCACCATGAAGGACAGGAGTCTGCCCCTGGAGTTCTCCGCCTCACGCACGGCGAAGGTGGGACGCATTGACGACAGAGTGATTGATATTATTCTGAGCTCCTACGAGTATACCGGAGGCGCCCATGGAATGAGCGTGGATCGCGCCTATGTGTTTGACTGTGAAAGCGGCGAGCGTCTGCAGTTGGACCAGCTGGCAGAGGACCCGGAGGCTTTCCGCGATCTGTTGCTTCAGATGATGCTGCAGGCTGTGAAAGAGAACCCGGAATACTATGCCGAGCATATCTCAGACGAGATGGTAGCGCCGGATTCTTACGAAACCGCTTTTGCAGCCTTGCTGCGGGAGGGCGCCTGGTATTTCAGCAACGAAGGACTTGTGCTGTTTTCCGATCTCTATGAATTGGCTCCTTATGCGGCAGGCGTGACCGAGTTTGTGATTCCCTATGAAAGACTGCAGGGGGTAATGCTGGACAAATATCTGCCTGGAGAGCGCGATGGAGCCGGCGAGTTTCGTGTGATCCCCATGGAACAGGTTCTGGAGGGGAGCTTGGAGCTGCTGGATAAGATTACGGACAAAGAAGGCGTGGAGCTGTGTCTGCTGGCGGAGGGAACCGTCTACGACGTATATCTCTCCAATGTGTTTTACACCGACCGCTTTTATGAGCATCAGCAGCTTTGGTGCAGCAGCTTCATGAGTGACAGCGCCCTGCAGATCGTGACCACCATACCGGAGGGAATTCCGGACTTGATGATTCGCTATACGACCGCCGATGGGCAGCAAGTCCGTAAGCTGCTGACCCAGAGCGGGTTGGACGGAAGCTATCAACTGACGGACGATCAGATCCAGGTGTTGGGCTGAGCGTTCCGATATCAATCAATCTGCAGGCTTGCCATGCAGGGGGAGGGAGTCCTATGATGTATTGGTCTGATATCTTTTATGCGCTCACGCTGCTGATGTTTGTGGTCAGTTTGATCGCTTCCGGCGTGGTGAAGAGCAGGTTCAACAAGCATGCCAAAGAGCGCACAGCCAACGGGATGACCGGCGCCATGGCGGCGGAGCGCATTCTTCGCGCCAACGGAGTGTATGATGTGGGGATTGCGGAGGTCGGCGGCAGCCTGACAGACAACTACGATCCCACAAAGATGCAGCTGAATCTATCCCAGGCTGTCTACGGCAGCGCTTCCGTTTCTGCAGTGGCAGTCGCTGCCCATGAGTGCGGTCACGCTTTGCAGCATGCCCAGGACTATCCGCTTCTGATGCTGAGAAAGTCTCTGGTACCCATCTGCAACATTGGATCCAAGGGCGCGTATATTGCGATTCTCTTGGGACTGTTTCTGTCTCAGACAAACTTGATTCTTTTGGGCGCCGTTTTGTTCTCGGGTATCGTCCTGTTCAATCTGGTTACCCTTCCGGTAGAGGTTGACGCGTCGCGCCGCGCTCTGGCGGAAGTGGAGCGGCTGAATCTGTTGACGGACGATGAGCTTCGGGGCGGCAGAAAAGTATTGACGGCTGCCGGCATGACCTATTTCATTGCGCTGCTGGCCTCTGTGATACAGCTGCTGCGTCTGCTGGCTATGGCACAGAGGAGAAGACGCTGAGCTCTGAGCGGCCCATGACGGGAAAGCAAAAATAATACTTGCAATACGAGCAAAAGTGTGGTATTATACCATGGCTTGTGCCGGGAATACCCGGTACGCACAGAAAGGCGGTCCGCTGCCGCGGTATTGACCCTCCGGTAAGAACGTCTATAGGAAAGAAGGATTAGACTATGGATCTGGTCAAAGTTCTCAGCGAACAGTACATGAAGAAGGAGCTTCCTGAGATGAACGTGGGCGACACGGTGCGTGTCCTTGTCCGCGTGAAGGAAGGCAACCGTGAGCGTAACCAGGCTTTTGAAGGCACCATCATTGCCAAGAAGCATGGCGGCATCAACGAGACCATTACGGTCCGCCGTATTTCCTACGGCGTCGGTTGCGAGAAGGTGTTTCCCGTGCATTCTCCCTCCATCGTTTCGGTGACCACCGTTCGCCGGGGTAAAGTCCGCAGAGCGAAGCTCTATTATCTGCGCGATCGCGTGGGTAAGCGGGCAAAGGTCAAAGAGCGCCTGTAAGCGCAAAAACAGTTTTGTGGCGGCTTCTGTGTGAAGTCGCCACAAAGCATATTTCACGAGATTCAATGGGCTGAGGGGCGTATGAAGCAGCGAGTAAAAAACTGGATAGGGGAGCACTGGCTGATCTGCTTGATCGTGGCTCAGCCGCTGCTGGATGCGCTGGCTTTCTGGGATCGGAATGCGGTCGCCACCACGGCGGGCTATGCTAGGCTTATGATTTTACTCCTGCTGCCGCTGTATTTGCTGCTGCGGCTGCAGGAAAAGAAACGCTTTCTGGCCTGTATGGTCGTGATGGGCGTGTATTGCATGCTGCATATTCTCAACGGCTTTCGTGTGGGTTATATCAGTCTGTATTTCGATGTAGCCTATCTGGTGAGAGTGATCCAAATGCCGGTGTTGGCGGTGTGTTTTGTGTTTCTGATCCGGGATGAGCAGACGAAGAAACAAGCCTTAACCGGCATCGTGCTGGCGGGGATTCTGGTTGGCACAGGGGTGATTTTGGCCTGGTTGACGGGCACCGGCAACGTAACCTATGGGAAAGGCCTTGG
>CACZSJ010000036.1 GCA_902783825.1 Oscillospiraceae bacterium
AGAGGGCGCAGGCCGTCTGGCCGCTGAGCTTTGCGAGCTCAATCGCAAGCGCCAAAACATTGAAACCGGCATTTGGCAGGAAGCGCAGGCCATGCTGGCAAATCAGACGCCGGACGCGCCCATCATTCTGGCCAGCGACGAATGGCATCAAGGCGTCGTGGGCATTGCCGCCTCTCGGCTGGCGGAGCAGTTTTCCGTGCCGGCCATTATGATTTGTCTCAGCGGCGAGTTGGGCAAGGGCTCATGCCGCAGCTATGGAGATTTCAATTTGTTCGAAGCGCTGAGCGCCTGTTCCGACCACCTGATTGACTTTGGCGGGCACGCTTTGGCTGCCGGTCTTAATGTCCGCCGGGACAATCTGGACGCTTTTCGCCAGGCCTTTATCGCGTATTATCGGGCCAATCGTCCGGCGGGACGACCGGAAGTACCGTGCGATCTGCTGATTCGTGACCCGGCGATGCTCAGTATGGAAGCCGTGCGGGAGCTGGATTGTCTGGAGCCCTACGGCAACGGCAACCCTAAGCCGATTTTGTGCTTCAGCGGTGTGGAGCTGCTTTCCGCTGTCAACGTGGGTGGCGGCCGCCATTTGCGTTTGCGTCTGCGCCTGGGGAAAAGCTGTTTGGAGGGCATCTTCTTTTCTCACACCGCCGAAGAGCTGGGTGTCCGGGAGGGCGATCTGGTGGATCTGGCGTTTCATCCCAAGCTCAATGAATTCCGCGGGCATACCTCTGTGCAGCTGCAGGTAATCGCGCTGCGTCACCACGAAAGCGAAGAGCTGTGCGACCTGATTCTGCGGCAGGATAACAAAGCCCTTTGGGCCGCGGCGGATGCTTGCCCCCAACGGGCGGACTTTGTACGGATCTGGCGGGAAAGCCAGGGCCGTCTGCGCCTTGGATCCAGCCCATCACAAGTGTTAGAACAGTGTCCCGCCGGGATGCTGCCGGAGCGTTACTGCATCTGCCTGCTGACTCTGCTGGAGGCCGGTCTGCTGCGGAGCGCCAACGGCGAAGTTTTCGGCGCGGAGAGTGTATCGATTCAAGGCAAGGCCGATCTGGAGGCAACTGAGATTCTCCGTCGCCTGCACGCCATGAATTACGGAGAGCAAGCATAATGCAGGAAGAAAGCGTACAACAGAACACGCCGCTGGACCCGGATCTCATGTTTGCGTCCCTGGAGGAGAAGATTCGTTCCTCCGGCATTCCGGTGGACATGGATCGGGTACGCGCCGCCTATGAGACGGCAAAGCTTGCCCATTCCGGGCAGCTTCGCAAGGACGGCTCCCCCTATATCACCCACTGCGTGGCTGCTGCCGACATTACGGTGGATCTGGGCTTAGACGAAGACTCCGTTGTGGCGGCGCTGCTGCATGATGTGATCGAGGACACCACGCTCACCCATGCCGATATTGCTCATCAGTTTGGAGAGCCTGTCGCAGATATTGTAGAGGGTGTCACCAAGCTGACCCGCGTGCAGTACACCAGCAAGGAAGAAGAGCAGATGGAGAATCTGCGCAAGATGCTCATGGCCATGGCCAAGGACATCCGCGTCATTCTCATCAAAATTGCCGACCGTCTGCACAACATGCGCACCATGGCCTACCAGAACACAGAAAAGCAACGCTCCAAGTCTCTGGAAACCATGGAGATTTACGCGCCTATCGCTCATCGTTTGGGTATGCAGCGGGCCAAGTGGGAGCTGGAGGATCTTTCCCTGCAGTACCTGGACCCCACCGGCTACAAGGAGATCACCGATTCTCTGGAAGAGAAGATCCCCATGCTGGAAAGCTTCATGGCCGGGATGGAGGAAAAAATCCATGCGCGGCTGGAAACCGAGGGCATCCAGGCTACCATCTACAGTCGGATCAAGCATGTGTACAGCATCTATCGAAAGATGTACGCCCAGAAGCTGGACATCGACGGCATTTTCGATCTGTGCGCTTTTCGGGTCATTGTGGACAGCATCCCAGACTGCTATAACGTCTTGGGCATTATTCACGACATGTTCAAGCCCGTCCCAGGGCGCTTCAAGGACTACATCTCCACGCCCAAGCCCAACATGTACCAGAGCGTACACACCACCGTGATCGGCACGGAAGGCATCCCCTTTGAGGTGCAAATTCGCACCTGGGAGATGCATCACACCGCCGAATACGGCATCGCCGCCCACTGGAAGTATAAGCTGACCGACAGCGGCGCCGTGCGCAGCGGCGACGAGGACAAATTCGCCTGGGTCCGCCGTCTGCTGGAAACCCAGCAGGAATCTGACGCACAGGACTTTTTCCACGATCTGAAAATCGATATGTTTGCGGACGAGGTCTTCGTTTTCTCCCCCAAGGGGGACGTGATCAATCTGCCCGCCGGCGCCACCCCCATTGACTTTGCCTACAGCATCCACTCCGATGTGGGCAATCATATGGTCGGCGCCAAGGTCAATGGGCGCATCGTCACCTATGATTACGCGCTGCAAAACGGGGACATCGTGGAAATCCGCACCTCCAAGTCCGCTCCCGGCCCCAGCCGGGATTGGCTGAACATCGTAAAAAGCGGTTCTGCCCGCACCAAAATCAAGCAATGGTACAAGAAGGAACGCCGGGAGGAAAACGTCATCCGCGGACGGGAAATGCTGGAGGATGAGCTTCGGCATAATGGCTTGTCTCTGGACGATGTGGTAGATGAGGAAATTATGTCTCCCATCCTCAAGCGGCTCTCCTACGCTGCTCCGGAGGATATGTACGCCGCCATCGGCTACGGCGGCATCACCGTGGCCCGCGTGGCAAACCGCCTGCGGGACGAGGTCAAAAACGCCAAGCCTGACCGCAAAACCGCACTGGACAAGGTGTCCGCAGCCGCCGAGCGCCGGGAGCAGAACGCCAAGCGCGAGGGCAAGGCTGTCCATGGCGTTCTGGTGGAAGGTCTGGACAATTGCCTGATCAAATTCTCCCGATGCTGTACCCCGGTGCCCGGTGATGAGATCATCGGTTTCATCACCCGGGGGCAAGGCGTCTCCATCCACCGGCAGGACTGCGGCAATTACCTCAAAAGCATCGAGACCCCTGAAAACGAGGGTCGCTGGATTCGCGTCTCCTGGGCCAGAGAAACAACAGATAGTTATGTAACCACTCTGAGCATTGCCTCCAAGGACCGTTCCGGTCTGGTCATGGACATTGCCACCGTACTCAACGCGCTGAACGCAAAGGTGCGCAATCTGTCCTCCCGAAATACCGGCGGCAATCTGGCCATCACCATCATCACCCTGGAAGTGAAAAATGTTGCCGAGCTGCGCTACATCATGGCCCGTCTGCAGGCCATCCCCGGCGTGAGCGGCGTAAGCCGCAACGGCAGCTGAGAGAGGAGCGTTTTATGAGAGCCGTTGTTACAAGAGTATCTTCCGCCTCGGTCAGCATCCGGGGAGAAATTCAGGGCAAAATTGGCAAGGGGTTTCTGATTCTGCTGGGCGTCCATGAGGACGACGGTCAGGCGGAAGCTATAAAAATCGCCGACAAGATCTGCGGCCTGCGGGTCTTTGAGGATGAAAACGGAAAAATGAACGTCAATCCCCGAGACGCGGGAGCGGAGCTTCTGATTATCAGTCAGTTCACTCTTTTTGCCGACTGCAAGTCCCGACGCCCCGGCTTTTCCAAAGCCGCCCGTCCGGACACTGCCATCCCCCTATACCAGCTGGTCATCCGCCAATGTCAGGAGCAAGGCTTCAAAGTGGAGACCGGCAGCTTCGGTGAAGAAATGCTTGTTGAATCCGTCAACGACGGTCCCGTTACCATTATTCTGGATACAAAGGAGTTATAAGCTATGCTGATCAAGACCCTGCCGGTAGGCCAACTGGAAACCAACTGCTACGTTGTCACCAATGAACTCACACTGGAATGCGTCGTCATCGATCCGGGCGATGAGAGCAACACGATTCTCAACTACCTGGAGGCCAATCATCTGTCCTGCAAGGCCATCATGCTCACCCACACCCACTTCGACCATATCGGCGCAGTGGAGGCTGTACGTCAGGAAACCGGCGCGCCAGTCTACATGCATCCCCTGGACGACGCAAAAAACAGCTTTTTGGGCGGCCGGGGCTTTACCCTGCCCGAGGGTGGCGTCTATTACCAGGACGGCGATGTGATTGAAGTCGCCGGTCTGCGCTTTGACGTCATCGGCACGCCCGGCCACACCCCCGGCGGCGTCACGCTGCGCTGTGAAAATGCCCTGTTCACCGGCGATACGATGTTTCGCGGCAGCTGCGGACGGACCGATTTCCCCGGCGGCGACATGGAAGAAGAGCTGGCTTCTTTGCGCAAGCTGTGCCTTCTGGAGGGGGACTATGAGGTCTACCCCGGCCACATGGACAGCAGCACACTGGCCCGGGAGCGGATGTTCAACTATTACTGCCGTGTTGCCTTGAGTCGCTGAGGTGAGACATGAAAGAACCATCTCTGGTAATCCTTGCTGCCGGAATCGGCAGCCGCTTTGGCGGTTTGAAGCAAATCACCCCGGTGGACCCCCGGGGTCACGCCATCATCGACTTCTCTTTGTACGACGCTTATCGGGCCGGCTTTTGCAAGGTCGTCTTTATCATCAAGCACGAGATTGAAGCTGACTTCAAGGCCTTCATCGGCCAACGCATGGAAAAGTACTTTGACGTACGCTATGTCTATCAGCAGCTGGACAAGCTCCCGGCGCCTTACCAGGTGCCGACAGGACGCAGCAAGCCCTGGGGCACAGCTCACGCCACTCTCTGCGCTAAGGAGGCGGTAGACGGCCCCTTTGCAGTCATCAACGCCGATGATTTCTATGGTCCCAGCGCTTACCGGGTTTTGTATGACTTCCTGACTGCGGACAACCCGCCGAACGAGCACGCCATGGTGGCCTATTCGTTGAACAAGACCGTTACCGAGCATGGCACCGTTGCCCGAGGAATCTGTCAGGTACAGGACGGCTTCCTCCTCGATGTGGTAGAGCGGACCCGGATCGCCAAGCGCGGAGAGGATGCCGCCTACACTGAGGACGGGGAGACCTGGATCCCCCTGTCCGGTCAATCTCCGGTTTCCATGAATTTTTGGGGCTTTCAGCCCTCTATGATGCAGGAGCTGGAGGATCGCTTCCCCGCCTGGCTGGAAGAGAATCTGCCCGTCAATCCGGAGAAGGCCGAATACTTCCTTCCCTTTGTAGCCAACGCGCTGATTCAGGAAGGACGCGGCCGCGTGCGCGTTCTCAACTGCCACGAAACCTGGCACGGCATCACCTATCAGGAGGATATGGACAGTGTAGTTTCCTACCTGGCGCAGCTGCGCCAGGACGGGGTATACCCCGAGACTTTGCTGGATTAAGAACATCATCGGAGGAAGCATCATGAATGTATTGGTCACCGGCGGCGCCGGTTACATCGGCAGCCATACCTGTGTGGAGCTGCTGGAACGGGACATTGGCGTCGTGGTTATCGACAATCTGGTCAATTCCAGCGCCAAGGCGGTGGAGCGCGTGGAGCAGATCACAGGAAAGCGTATTGCCTTCTATCAGAACGATGTGCGGGACAGAGCGGTTTTGGACCGGATCTTCGAGAAACACGACATTGACTGCGCCATCCACTTCGCGGGTCTGAAAGCGGTAGGCGAATCGGTTGCCATGCCCCTGGAGTACTACAACAACAATCTCTTTTCTACCATCACTCTCTGCGAAGCCATGCGGGATCACGGCGTGCGCAACATTGTCTTCTCCTCCTCGGCCACGGTGTATTCCGGGGACAACAACATGCCTCTGCGGGAGAGCTCCAAAACCGGCATGTGCACCAATCCCTACGGCTGGACCAAGTATATGTCCGCGCAAATCCTGCGGGATACAGCCCACGCGGTGGATGATTTCTCCGTCTCCCTGCTTCGGTATTTCAACCCCATCGGCGCCCACAGCAGCGGTATGATCGGCGAAGATCCCCGCGGCGTCCCTAACAACCTGATGCCCTTTATCTCTCAGGTAGCCATCGGGCGCAGGGATCATCTCACCGTATACGGCAACGACTACGACACGCCGGACGGCACCGGGGTGCGGGACTACATCCACGTTGTGGACCTGGCACGGGGCCATGTGGCCGCCATTGAATACATGCAGACGCACCGGGGTGAGAATGTGTTCAACCTGGGAACCGGTACCGGCTACAGTGTGCTGGATATGGTGCATGCCTTTGAACGGGTCACCGGCAGGAAGGTCCCCTATGAAATTGCGGATCGGCGGCCGGGCGACCTGGCCACCGTCTATTCCAGCCCCGATAAGAGCGCGCAGCTTTTGGGTTGGAAAGCCCAATACAGCTTGGACGACATGTGTCGGGATGCCTGGGCATGGCAGTCGAAAAATCCCATGGGCTATGAAGCCTGAACGTCAACAAGCGGCCTCCTCTTTTCGAGGAGGCCGCTTGTTGGCGTTTTGGGATCCCGATCCCTTTATTCATTGATGAACAAGACGCCCAGGGTTTTCGGACCGCAGTGGGAAGAGACGGTGCAGCCGGCCGTGGTATGATGAACCTCTTTGCACCCGCTCAACTCATAAACCAGTTGGATCAGCTTCTCCACAAGAGCCGGGTCGATCTCTCCGGACTCGGTAAGAAACACGTGGCCAGGCCGGATCGCCTTATTCTGCAGGCGCTCCCGGATATACTGCTCATAGACATGCTCGATGCTGCCCCGGTATTTTTTATAGACTCCCAGCTTCCCGCCCTTCATCTCCAGAGCGGGCTTGAGCTTCAGCAGATTCGCGCCCAGGGCCTTGACGCCGGAGCAGCGTCCGCCCTTCCACATAAACTCCAGGGTATCCAGCACAAAACTGGTCTCCACCTTGCTGCTCAGGCCGCCCAGATACCGGGCAATCTGCCAGGCGTTCATGCCTCGATCCCGGCATTCCGCGCCCTCAATGGCCATAAGGCCCACGCCCGTGGAGAGCAGCCGACTGTCCACCACGTACACGCCTTTCAGCTCAGCGGCAGCCAGCCGGGCCGCATTGTAGCTGTTGGAAAGCTCCGCGCTGATGTCCAGGTGAACCACCTCATAGCCGGCATCCACCAGCGGCGTGAAAAAATCCAGGAATTCCTGTACGCCGGGCGCGGAAGTCTTGGGCAGGATCCCATCCTCATGAAAGCGCCTGTACATGTCCTCAGGGGTGAAGTGCTGACCATCCAGGAAGCTCTCTTCTCCCAGTACAATTGTCAGCGGAATTGTGTGGATCTGAAACCGTTCCAACAATTCCGGTGAAAGATCCACCGTGCTGTCGGCAGTAATGGCAACGGGTTTGCTCACCTTGCGTATGTCCCCCTTATCCGGTTGAATTCCATAGCATTATAGCAAAAAGCCTCGGGCTTGTCTATGGATAGACTTTGATTTTTGTCCAAGCG
>CACZSJ010000037.1 GCA_902783825.1 Oscillospiraceae bacterium
CCGTAAGGGATGGTCAGCAGCTCCTGCCAGACCCGTTTTTGGAAGGCGGTTCCCTCCGGGGCCAGACACAGCCCTGTCCCATCCGGCCGATCCCCGGCAAAGTACGCATCCAGCCATCGGCAGGCCGCGTCCAACGTGGGCGTCTCCCCCAGGCACGCCGCCTCCGGCAGATGCCGCGCTTCATACCGCTGGCCAGCGGCCACCAGCGCGCAGAGCCCCTGCCCGCTGTCTATCAGTGTCAGATCTCCCAGCGCCGATGGATAAACCTTTTTAATAAACATTTCTCTCCTCCCTGGCTCTCCGCCTTCCCCGGTCAATCCAAGGTCTCCCCTATCCCGATTGGAAAAGGAAGTGCTGCCTATGCCGGCTGCCATTTTTCCCTCGTTTCTCCTGTACTGCTACGTCAATTCCATCACGCCCGGTCCCGCCAATCTCTGCTCCCTTTCCACCGCCCTGCGCTACGGAAAAACCGCAGCCCTGCGGCAATGGCGTGGGTTGGCCCTGGGTTTCTTCCTGGACAGCATGGCCGCTGTCGTCCTCTGCCGCGTGTTGGGGGACGTGCTGGGCGGCGCGGTGCGCTATCTGAGCTGGCTGGGTGCGGCTTACATTCTCTACCTGGCCTGGCATACCCTGCGCAGCGCCGGGACGCCGCCGGAGCAGGAGGCCCATCCGCCGGGTTTTCGCCGGGGACTGCTGGTGAACCTGACCAACGTCAAGGTCATTTTGTACTGCTTCACTGCACTGGGATCTTTCGTCCTGCCCTATACCCGGAGTCTCCGCTGGCTCCTGGGCGTGGGCCTGTTCCTCCTGCTGACCGGACCGGTATGCAATCTGCTCTGGGTGTTTTTGGGCGTACGGCTGCAGCGGCTGTTCTCCCGCCATCAAAAGGCGGTGGATCTGGTGATGGCCGCCGCGTTGGCCCTGTGCGCGCTGAGCTTGCTTTTGTCCTGAGCGTCTGTTGGTTCGTTAAAAAACCGCCCTGCCGGGTTTCCGGCAGGGCGGTTTGCGTGGAATCAGTGTTTGCCGTGAAGCGGATAATGGATGTGCAGCAGATCGTGGGCGCGCCCCTTGAGCAGCTCGTCGTAGACGTAGCCCAGAGCGGGATTCTGCTGAGGAATCCGAAGCTCACACTGCTCATCCTCGGCGAAGATAGCCTCGCAGCGCTCTGCCTTGCGGGCGTTGGATCCGGGAGGCTGTCCGCCGCCGCCGATGCAGCCCTTGGGGCAGGCCATGACCTCGATGAAGTCAAACTGCTCTTCCCCGCTCTCCACCCTTTCGATGAGCTTGTCGGCATTGCCCAGACCGTTGGCCACCGCGATGCGGATGCTCAGGTCGCCCGCCGTCACCGTGAAGGCCTTGATGCCCTCCAGGCCGCGTACGCCACACTCGGCGATGGTTCTGAGAGTGTCGGGAGCAGCGCTGTCCAGAACGCGGCGGATCACCGCCTCGGTCACGCCGCCCGTGACGCCGAAGATGACGCCGGCGCCGGTGTATTCGCCCAGGGGGCTGTCCGGCTCGGAATCCGGGAGGTTCTTCAAGTCGATGCCGGCAGCCTTAATGAGGCGGGCCAGCTCGTCGGTGGTGAGCACCAGATCGATCAAACGCTTGCCGTCCTTCTCCAGCTCAGGCCGCGCGGCCTCAAACTTCTTCGCCGTGCAGGGCATGATGGCCACGGAATAGACGTCCTCATCCTTGAACTGCTGACGAATCAGCGCGCCGAACATCTCCATGGGGCTTCCGCAGGTGGAAACCTGAGGCATCAGATGGGGATGGGCCTTCTCTACATGCTGGATCCAGCCGGGGCAGCAGGAGGTGAACATGGGCAGCTTCGCGCCGCTCTTGACCTTCTCCAAAAATTCCGCGCTTTCCTCCATGATGGTCAGGTCGGCCGTGAGGTTGGTGTCATAGACCACGTCCACACCCAGACGGCGCAGGGCCGTGACCAGCTTGCCAGTGACGGGGACGTTGGCGGGCATGCCGAACTCCTCGGCCAGCCCCACACGCACACTGGGCGCAAACTGCACCACCACGCGCTTGTTGGGGTCGTTGAGCATCTTCCACATCTCCGGGAGCTGGCGGTTGATGGTGATGGCGCCGGTGGGACAGACCGCAGCACACTGACCGCAGCCGACACAGCCGGTGTCGATGAGCATCTTGCCGAAGCCAGGACCCACAATGGCCTTTTTGCCGCGCATGGAGAAGTCAATGGCGCTGATGTTCTGCACCTCGGAGCACATGCGTACGCACAGGCCGCAGAGAATGCACTTGGAGGGGTCGCGGGTGATGCAGGGAGAGGACACGTCCAGCCGCTCGTGAGAATAGGTGTTCTCTTCAAAGCGGGGCTCCACCACGTTGTAGCGATGGGCGTAGTCCTGCAGCTTGCAGTGTCCGCTCTGATCGCAGGTCAGACATTCCGCCCGATGGCTGTTCATCAGCAGCTGCAGCGTGGTATGCCGGCTCTCCAGCACCTTCTTGGAATGGGTGAACACCTTCATGCCGTCACGCGGCTTCATGGAACAGGAGGCGTCCAGGCCGCCGCGCTCATCCTCTACCAGGCACAGCCGGCAGCCGCCGTAGATGGAAAGGTTCTCGCAGTAGCAAAGCGAGGGAATGTCGATCCCGTTGTTCCGGGCGACCTCCAGGATGTTGCGCTCGTTGGTAAACGGACACTCGATCCCATCGATGATCATTTTCTTTTCTGCCATGCCTTATCCCTCCTTGATAGCGCCGCGCGGGCAGTGATCCTTGCAGGTCCCGCACTTGATGCACTTGTTCGGATCGATCTCGTGCTTTTGGCGCGGTGAGCCGGTGATCGCTTCCACCGGACAGTTACGCGCGCAGAGGGTACAGCCGATGCAGTCATCGGTAATCACAAACTGCGAGAGCGCCTTGCAGCTGCCGCAGCGGCAACGCTTGTCGCGGATGTGCTCAACGTACTCCTCCTCAAAGTTCTGCAGCGTGGAGAGGACGGGATTCGGCGCCGTCTTGCCCAGACCGCAGAGCGAGGACACCTGGATCATGCTGGCCAGATCTCTCAGCTCATCGATGTCGTTCATGCGGCCCTTGCCCTGGGTGATGCGCTTGAGAATCTCGTTCATGCGGGTGGTGCCTTCCCGGCAGGGCGTACACTTGCCGCAGGATTCCTCGCAGATGAAGTTCATGAAGAACTGGGCAATGTTGACCATGCAGCTGTCCTCGTCCATGACGACCAGACCGCCGGAGCCAATGATGGCGCCAACCTTTTTCAGCGAGTCGAAGTCCATGGGCAGATCCAGATGCTCTTCGGTGAGGCAGCCGCCGGAGGGGCCGCCGATCTGCACGGCTTTGAACTTTTTGCCGTTCTTGATGCCGCCGCCGATGTCGTAGACCACCTCGCGCAGGGTGGTGCCCATGGGCACCTCGATCAGGCCGGTGTTGACCACGTTGCCCGTGAGGGCGAAGGCCTTGGTGCCGGAGCTCTTCTCCGTACCCACGGAGCGGAACCAATCCGCGCCCTTCTTAATGATGTCGGGGACGTTGGCAAAGGTCTCCACATTGTTAAGACAAGTGGGCTTGCCGAACAGGCCCTTGTCCACACTGCGGGGGGGCTTGGTGCGCGGCATGCCGCGGTTGCCCTCGATGGAGGCCGTCATGGCCGAGCCTTCGCCGCAGACGAAAGCGCCCGCACCCTTGTTGATGTGGATGTGGAAGCTCTTGCCGCTGCCCAGAATGTCGTCGCCCAGAAGGCCGTATTCCTCGGCCTGGGCAATCGCGATGCTCAGACGGGAGACCGCCAGGGGGTATTCCGCACGCACGTAGATGTAGCCTTCCGGAGAATTGGTGGCCACGCTGGCGATGATCATGCCTTCCAGAATCTTGTGGGGGTCGCCCTCCATGCAGGAGCGGTCCATAAACGCGCCGGGGTCGCCCTCGTCGCCGTTACAGACGATGTACTTGACCTTCTCCTCCGTATGAGCAGCAACCTGCGCCCACTTGGTGCCGGCGGGGAAGCCCGCGCCGCCGCGGCCGCGCAGTCCGGAGTTGGACACCTCGGCAATGATCTCCTCGCCGCTCATCCCAAACAGCGCCTTGTACAAAGCCGAATAGCCGCCGATGGCGAAGTACTCTTCGATGCTTTCCGCGTCGATATGACCGCAGTGCTCCAGCACGCGGCGGGTCTGCTTCTTGTAGAAGGGGATATCCTCCTGGCGCTTGTAAAGCTGACCGTTCTGATGATAGCCCAGGCGTTCCACAAACTCTCCGCCCAGGACGGTCTTTTCTACGATCTCCGCCACGTCGTCAACGCGGACCTTGGTGTACAGCCAGCCTTCCGGCTCGATGCGGACCAGAGGGCCCATCTCGCAAAAGCCGTGACAGCCGGACTTCTTGAGGCCCACAGCGTCGCCGCTGTTGTCGTTGAGGGAAAGCTCAAAGGCGGCGCCATGCGCGGCCAGTTGATTTTTCAGTTCCTCGTAGACGGCAAGGTTTCCGCCGGCAGCGCATCCGGTGCCGCAGCAAACCAGCACCTTACGCTTTTCGCGGCTGCGCGCCTGCATGAATTTCTCCTGCAGCGCCAGAAACTCTTCCCGGTTTTTGATTCTTTCCCGCATTGCTTAAGCCTCCTCTCTGAGCTGTTTGACCAGATCTCTGGCTTTATCCGGCGTCATGGCCGCATGCACGACATCGTTGACCATGACCACGGGGCTGAGACCGCAGGCGCCAAGGCAGGAGACAATCTCCAACGTAAACAGCCCGTCCTTCGAATTGGGTGAATGCTCGCTTGTGCCGGTGGCGTCATAGAGCGCTTGCAGCACGCTGCTGCTCTTACGTACATGGCAGGCCGTGCCGCGACAGACCTTCACCACGTATTTTCCCTTTGCGTCCAGGGAGAAGTTGCCGTAGAACGTGGCGACGCCATACAGCTTGGATTCGCTCATGCCGACTTTTTTGGCGATATACTCCAGCGCATCCTGGGGAAGATACCGGTATTGCTCCTGCAGGTCCTGCATGATGGCAATGATCTTCGCCTTGTCACCGCCGTGTTTGGCCAAAACAGAGTCGATGAATTTGAGGTCAACGGTTTCCAAAGTGATCGCATCCTTTCGTTGAGTTGTAGGAGTGGTTCGCAAACAGGGGCACTCTACTTATGATATTATCGTATCGCCACTGAAAAAGCAAGACATTTTGCATGTTTTGGTTAAACGAAATCCAGCATTTGACAAGCCCGCCTGGAAAGCCCTTGACATTTCTCTCGGATGGGGTACAATGAGAGTGTCCGAGTCGTGAGCAGCGCTTGCGGTGAGGCCGAGATACCGATACTGACGCCGAAACAGAGCTTGAGGCGGAAGGCCAGGAATATGTGCGCGTCCGCGCCTTTGTTGCCATGCCTTCCGGCATGGTTTCTTTTTTCGGCAGAAAGGACACACTATGGAAACACGCATTGCCGCCGTCACGGTTCTGGTAGAGGGCTCGGAATCCGTGGAGGAGCTCAATCATATTCTCCACGCCTATGCCCCCTATATTCTGGGTCGGCTGGGTATTCCCTATCGGGAAAAGGGTCTGAGCGTGATCTGCCTGGTGCTGGACGCGCCGGCAGACGTAATCAACGCGCTCAGCGGAAAGCTGGGCCGTCTCCCGGGCGTCAGCGCCAAGGCGGTTATGCCCCGCGGAGGAAAAGACTAAAAGGAGGTCAAAATGATGAAAAAACGCTTTTTTCTGTTGACACTGGCCCTGCTGTGCGCGGGCCTTCTGGCGGGCTGCGGCAGCGCGCAGCAAAACGCGCTGGACGCGGAGCTTCCCATTCGCGTCTATACCCTCAACGGCACCACGGGCTTCGGCATGGCCGGGCTTCTATCCGATGCTGCTGAGGGCAAAACTGCTCTGAATTACCGCTTTTCCGTGGAAAGCGACCCCTCTGTGGTCACTGCTGCCCTGGTAAGCGGGGATTGCGATATTGCGGCCCTCCCCACCAATGCCGCCGCCGCCCTCTATAACAAGACGGAGGGCCAGGTGCAGGTGCTGGCGCTGAACACCCGGGGCGTGCTCTATCTGGTGACGGACGGCTCCGTGCCGGTGGAGCAGCTGTCGGATCTTTCCGGCCAGGTGGTCTGCGCCCCGGCGCAGAATCCCAGTTTCATCCTCAGTGCCCTCTGCCAGGCAAACGGCGTGGAGCTGAGCATTGACAACCGCTTTGCCCAGCCCGCGGAGCTCAACACCGCAGTGGCTGCGGGGGAAGTTCCCCTGGCTGTACTGCCGGAGCCGATGGTCACCGTGGCTCTCAGCCAGAACCCGGCGCTGACAGTGGCGCTGGATCTGAGCGCCGAATGGGACAAGGTAATGGAGCCGGGCAGTCTAGTGCAGGGCTGCGTCGTGGTGCGGCGGGACTTTGCCCAGGCGCATCCGGCGGAGCTGGCTCGTTTTTTGGAGGACTACGGCACATCCGTGGCGCTGCTGAGTGAGGACGTGCAGGCAGCGGCCCAGAAGATCGAGGCGGCAGGCATTTTCCCCAAGGCCGCCGTGGCCGCCAAAGCCATCCCCAACTGCAACATCTGCTTTGTCACCGGCGAAGACATGCAGCGCCAGCTCTCCGCCTTTCTGCAGGCCATGTTTGACACGGCTCCGCAGTCCATTGGAGGCAGTGTACCCGGAGACGACTTTTACTGCGTGCTGAAATGAAAACGCCCCAACGCAAAACTCTGCGCACCCTGGCAGTGCTGCTGTTCTGGCTGGCAGTTTGGGCTCTGGCAGCGGCAGCCACAGGCCGGGAGCTGCTGCTGCCCTCCCCTGCCCAAGTGGCGAGCAAGCTATTTCAGTTGGCTGGGACTACCCAGTTCTGGGTGAACCTGGGATGCAGCATTCTCCGCGTGCTCACCGGTATTCTGGCTGCGGTGATTCTGGGTCTGCTCATGGCGCTTTTGACCCATGGGAGCGCCCTGGCGCGGGCACTGCTGAGCCCCTTGATGACGCTGGTGAAAAGCACGCCCGTGGCTTCCTTCATCTTGCTGGCGCTGCTTTGGCTGGGCCGCAGCAGCGTGCCTGTGTTCATCGCGGCGCTGATGGTACTGCCCGTGGTCTGGGCCAACGTCTCCGCCGGGCTGGCCGGGATCGACCCGCAGCTTCTGGAGCTGGCACGGGTATACCGTCTGCCCCGCGCCCGGGTGCTGCGGCGTATCACCTGGCCGTCGGTGCTGCCCCATCTGCGCGCGGCGCTGCGCTCCGCGCTGGGTCTGGGCTGGAAGGCCGGGATCGCCGCGGAGGTGCTGACGGTGCCCGTCCATTCCATCGGGCGGCAGATCTATGAGTCCAAGCTTTATCTGGAGACCACGGAGCTTTTCGCCTGGACGGCGGCGGTGGTGGTTCTAAGTCTGCTGATCGAGGGCCTGCTGCTGCGCCTGGTAGACGGTCTGGGCAGAAAGGATGGCGGCCATGCTTGATTTGCGCAATCTCTCTTTGCGGCTGGGTGGAATGCCGATTCTCCAAGACTGCAGTCTCCGGCTGGCGCCGGGAGAGCGGCTCGCTCTCATGGGGCCCTCCGGCTGTGGAAAAACCACCCTTCTCCGGGTGGCGCTGGGGCTGCAAAAGCCGGACGCAGGCACAGTCAACTGCCGCGCCCAGCGCGTCGCCGCCGTTTTTCAGGAGCCTCGGCTGCTGCCATGGCGCACGGCGGCGGAGAACGTCAATCTGGTTCTCTCCGATCGGGCAGAGACCCTTCCGGAAGCCGTCTCCTGGCTGGAAAAGCTGGAGCTGGGCGAGGCCCGGGATCTTGAGCCGGACGCCCTTTCCGGCGGGATGCAGCAGCGCCTGGCGCTGGCGCGGGCGCTGGCCGCCCGGCCGGAACTTCTGGTACTGGACGAACCATTCAAGGCTATGGACGACGCGCTCCACACCCGGGTGGTGCAAAGCGTGGCGGAAAGCCTGGATCATACCGCCCTGCTGCTGGTCACCCATAGTGAGGACGAGGCCCGGGCGCTGGGCTGTCGGATTCTGCGCTGGCAGGACGGCCGCTTCCTTTGAACGGGGCGTTGCCTTCGAAAACACGACAAAACGCCCTTTGCTGCCTGCAGGCAGCGAAGGGCGTTTCTTCGGTTTGCGCATAACAGAATCTGTCTTTTCTTGCAGATCACGCTTTTTTCCCGCAAC
>CACZSJ010000038.1 GCA_902783825.1 Oscillospiraceae bacterium
AGCGTCAGCACGCGCACGCTGTAGGCGTTGCGCAGGGCCAGGCGGTTGGCGTTTTTCTTGGCCGTGATCTTGGGGATGGTTTCCCCGAAAACAATGACCAGCAGGGTGATGAGCACAGTGGCCAGCCAGGCCCGCCGGTCACTGCCGGTGAGCAGAATCACCAGCACCGAGCACAGGGAAGATGCGGCGATGTTCACCAGATTGTTGCCGATGAGGATGGCGCTGAGGGCGTCGTCAAAATGCTCTGTAATCCAGGCGGCGATGCCGGCCCGGCGGGAGCCCTCGTCCCGCAGCCGGGTGAGCCGCAGGCTGTTGCAGGAGGAGTAGGCCATCTCCGAGCCGGAGAAAAAGCCGGAAAGCAGCAGGCACAACAGGATGCCTGTCAAAACCAGAATCAAGATCATGCCTGACCGCCTCCTTCCTCCGGAGCCGGCAGGGCAACGGTGAGCTTGCGGATGCGGTTATGCTCCATGGCGGAAACGGTGATTTCCAGCCCGTGATAGGCGAAGCGGTCACCGGGGCGGGGGATGGCGGTAAACTGCTCATAGGCCCATTCGCCCATGAGGGTGTTCACCAGATCTTCGTCCTGCTCCGGATCCTCAAAGCCGATCTGCTCAAACACGTCGCTGACGGATTCGTCTGCTTCCACCTGATACAGACCCTCCTGCAGCTGTACGAAGCTCTCTTCCACCACGTCGTCCTCGTCCCAGATCTCGCCCACCAGCTCCTCCAGAATATCCTCCACGGTGACCACGCCCAGGGTTCCGCCGTAATTGTCGGTGACCACGGCCATGCTCTGTCGTTGGCGGGAGAGGATGGGCAGCAGCTCATCGATGTTGGTGCTCTGATGGATGAACAGGGGTGGATCCAGCAGGGGGCGCAGATCCAGCTCCGGCCCTTGCCGGAGATAGGCCTTGAGGTAGCGACGAATCTGCAGCACGCCGATGACGTTGTCGATGCTGCCCTCATACACGGGCAGGCGGCTGTGATTCTGAGCCTTGACCTGCCGGAGGATTTCCTCCCGGGATTCTTCAATGTCGATGGCCGCCAGATCCACCCGGGGGGTGAGGATGCTCTCCACCGTCACATCTCCGAACTGGAGGGCGGAGGCGATCAGCTCGCCCTGCGCCTCGTCCAGGCTGCCCTCTTCGGTCATGTCCTCGATGATGTCGTACAGCTCTTCCTCCGTCACCGACAGCTCCGGTTCTCCCCGGGTCAGCCGGGCGGCGGCCTGCCCGATCAGTGCCAGGCTCGCGGACAGGGGGGCGAAGAGCTTCATCAGCAGGCGCAGGCTGGGGGCGCAGAGCTTGGCAAAGCGCTCCGGCTGCTTCTTGCCCAGGCTTTTGGGCAGCATCTCCCCGGCGAAGAACACCGCCACAGTGGTCAGCAGGGTGCTCAGGGATACCGCGCCCAGACCCCAGCGCCGGGTCACCGCTACGGTGACGATGGCCGCCGCGGCCACGTGGGCAATGTTGGTGCCGATGAGGATGGTGCTGATGGCCCGCTCAAAATGATCCAATACGTACAGGGCCGCCCGGGAGCGAGGGTCGCCCCGCTCGGCGGCGGCGCGGATCTTGCTGCGGGAGGCGGAGGCAAAGGCCGTCTCCGCCACGGCAAAATAGGCCGCGCAAAATAGAAACGCGATTGCGAAAAACCAAGGCAATCGACTGCCGTCATCCATTGCGGATGTTCAACTCCTTTTGCAACGTAAACTCAGGGCTTTCCGCCCTGTATGGTTGATCGATACTACAATATAACATAGTCCCGCTTTCCCGTCAATATTTCCCATGCTTCCCCAGGGAGAAGAAAAAACCGGGAAAGCTGGGCTTTCCCGGTTTCCGTCCTCCGTTTTGTCGTGGCGTGGCCGTCTCAATGGGAGAGGGCTTCCGTCTGGACTTCCTGGCAGACCTTGCAGGTCCGGCTGCGGCTGCCCGCAGCCTCGTCCACGACCCATTTGCCCCAGTCATGTTTGCCCAGGGGCAGATCCAGATCCTCTTCCGCGCCGCAGCAGGGGCAGATGAAGTGGCCCCAGCCTTCCTCCAGGCAGGTGGAGGGCTGGCCATACTCCGGATGGTCCATCTTATAGGGATGCTCCACGCAGAGCGTGGCGTTGTGGGGAAGATGGTTGTGCAGGGGAAGACCCTGGTAGAACTCGGCGCGCCAGTAGCGGGCCCAGAGCAGCTCGTCCCGCTCCGCGGGATGATCCACGTCGATGTAGCCGTTTTCGTCCACCTGGTAAAAGGTGTCTGCGATGTACAGGGTGGTGTCGCTGGGCATGCGGCCGTTGAGCAGATCAAACTTGGGCAGGGCGACGGGGCTGTAGAAACGGGTCTTGCCGCCTTCCTCCTGGAAGCCGTAGAGCAGATAGCCGTTCTCACCGCCGAAAAGATACTCGCCCCGGTGCTCCAGGACCGCGTGGCCGGTGACGGGAATCTCGGTCCCATCGGACAGAACGCTCAGGGCGCGGATGCCCCAGGGGCTGTGCTGCAGCCGGGCCTCCACAGACTTGCCCTGCTCCAGCAGATCCCGGGTCTCCGGGCAGACCTTGGTGTTGGCCAGTACCCGATCCAGCACACTCTGGGAAGAAGCCTGGAGCTTGTCGGCGGCGCCGTCGGGCAGAGCGTCCTCGTCCACCAGCACCAGCAGGGCCTGCTCTGTTTCCGCATGGGCCAGAGGGCTCAGCGCGGGCAGGGCCAGGCACAGAGCCAGCACCAGCAGCAGGCAAAAGCTTTGTTTGAATGCGTGACGTTTCATGAGAAATCCTCCTTTTCCTCCGGCTTGATCCGGAGACAGCGGTATCGTTTATCCACTGCCCAGAGCATACCGCTTCCCGCGGGAAAAGTCAACGGAAACCTGCCACTTGAAACGGGAAAAAGCACGACGTCCGACAGCGGGCGGCGTCTGTCTGGACAGACGGCCGAAGACTACTTGGGGCGCCCGGCTTTTGCGCGTTCGCCGCGGCCTCCTTAATAATTGTAGAGGGCGGCGCGCCTCGCCGGATGGAAATTGCGTCCGTCCCGGAAAATTACCGATTGACAGCGGCGGGGCGGCGTGATATGATGCAAAAGTCAAAAGGCTTTGACGAAGAACGCGGCGCGCGAAACCGCACAGAGAGGGTCGGCCCCGGCTGCAAGCCGCCCCGGAGAACGCGCGAATCGCTACCAGCTTCCAGCCGGGCGGAGGAAATGCCGCCTCGGGTCGCGCCCGTTACGCGCAGGCATGAGTGAAACAGCAAGGTGGAACCGTGTGTTTTTTGACGCACCCTTGGCAAATGGCCAAAGGTGTTTTTTCTTTTCCCGCGGTTTTTTTGAAAAAAGAGAGAGATTCTATAAGCTAAGGAGATGCGCTATGAAAATCATTTACAAAGACGGTACGGTGGGCGAGTGCCCCCAGGAAGAGGAGCTGCACGTCCTGCGCCACACGGCGGCGCATGTGATGGCCCAGGCCATTAAGCGCCTGTACCCGCAGGCGGACTTTGCCTACGGCCCGGCTACCCAGAACGGCTTCTACTATGACGTGGACCTGGGCGAGACGAAGCTCGGCCCGGAGGATCTGGAGGCCATTGAGAAAGAGATGAAGAAGATCGTCAAGGAGAATCTTCCCATCAAGCCGTGTATCCTAAACCGGGAGGATTCCAAGGCGCTCATGGCGGAGCGGGGCGAAAAGTACAAGCTGGAGCACATGGAGGACCTGGCCGACGAGAGCGAGTTCAGCTTTTTCCAGCAGGGCGAGTACGTGGACATGTGCCTGGGACCCCACCTGACCTACACCAAGGCCCTGAAGGCCTTCAAGGTTACCCAGCAGTCCGGCGCTTACTGGAAGAACGACAGCAACAACAAGATGCTCACCCGCATCAACGGCGTGGCCTTCCGCACGGCGGAGGAGTTGGCCGCCTGGGAGAAGCTGATGGAGGAGGCCCAGAAGCGCGACCATCGCCGCCTGGGCAAGGAGCTGGGGCTGTTCATGCTGACGGATGAAGGACCGGGCTTTCCGTTCTTCCTGCCCAAAGGCATGGTGCTGAAAAATACCCTGATCGACTATTGGCGAGAGGTACACAAGCGCTACGGCTATGTGGAGATCTCCACCCCCGTGATCCTCAACCGCCAGCTTTGGGAGACCTCGGGCCATTGGTTCCACTATAAGCAGAACATGTACACCACCGTTATCGACGGCGAGGATTACGCAATCAAGCCTATGAACTGCCCCGGCGGGATGATGGTGTACAAATCCGAACCCCACTCTTACCGGGATCTGCCCATGCGGGTGGGCGAGCTGGGCCTGGTCCATCGCCATGAGCTCTCCGGCGCGCTCCACGGCCTGTTCCGGGTTCGCTGCTTCACCCAGGATGACGCCCATATTTTCATGACCTGGGATCAGATGAAGGACGAGATTAAGAATGTTGTCCGCTTGTTCGATGAGGTCTATTCCCTGTTCCGGCTGCCCTATAAGATCGAGCTGTCCACCATGCCCGAGGATCACATGGGCGACGAGAAGGATTGGGACTTCGCCCAGGAGACGCTGAAGGAAGCCATCACGGAGATGGGCAAGCCCTATGTGATCAACGAGGGAGACGGCGCCTTTTACGGTCCCAAGCTGGACTTCCATCTGGAGGACTGTCTGGGCCGGACCTGGCAGTGCGGCACCATCCAGCTGGATATGCAGCTGCCCGAGCGTTTTGAGCTGGAATACGTGGGCGCCGACGGCGAAAAGCATCGGCCCGTGATGATCCACCGCGTCGTTTTCGGCTCCATTGAGCGTTTCATCGGCATCATTACCGAGCACTTCGCCGGCGCTTTCCCGCTTTGGCTCAGCCCCGTGCAGGCCACGGTGCTGCCCATTACCGACCGGGCTGCCGACTATGCCAAGAGCGTGGAGGCCGCTTTGAGTCAGGCGGGTCTGCGCTGCCAGAGCGATCTGCGCAACGAGAAAATCGGATACAAGATCCGCGAAGCCCAGATGCAGAAGATCCCCTACATGCTGGTGGTGGGCGACAAGGAAGCCGAGGCGGGCACTGTTGCCGTGCGCACCCGCACGGGCGAGGACCTGGGCGCCATGCCTTTGGCTGCTTTTCTGGACCGAGTCCGAGAGGAAATCCAAGCCAAAAGCTGAGACCCCTGTATAAAGTTCATGCCCCTCCCGCAAACTATGAAAAACGGTTTGCGGGAGGGATTGTTTTGTCCAAGGAACGAAAGAAGCTGATTTTGGCCCTGGCACTGATCTTCGCGGTGAATCTCTTTCTCATCGCCCTGCTGCAGAGCGCCTCGGCGGATCTGTATAAGCGCGGCGCCAGCGGCGACACGGTGCGGGAGATTCAGACGCGGCTGAAAAACTGGGGCTATTATTTCGGCAGCGTGGACGGTATCTACGGAAGCCGCACCGAGGAAGCCGTGCGCTACTTCCAGCGCAAAAACGGCCTGAGCCCCGACGGACAAGTGGGCAACCTCACCCTGGCCGCCCTGGGCCTGCCGGTCACGGGAAGCGGAGGCGGCTCCTCCGGAGAGCTCAACCTGCTGGCCCGGCTCATTTCCGCCGAGGCCCGGGGAGAGCCTTACATGGGCCAGGTGGCGGTAGGCGCGGTGGTGCTCAACCGGGTCCGGCACCCTTCTTTCCCCAACAGCGTCTCCGCCGTGATCTACCAGCCCGGAGCCTTTTCCTGCCTGGACGACGGCCAGTTTGATCAGCCTGTGGCCGAGAGCGCCTACCGGGCAGCCCAGGATGCCCTGGGTGGCTATGACCCCAGCTACGGTGCGATCTACTATTTTAATCCCGCCACCGCAACCAGCAAATGGATCTGGTCTCGCCCGCTGATCGTGCAGATCGGCAATCATCGCTTCTGCGCATAAAACGGCTTGAAAATGCGACGGCTTTCGCGTATAATGAGGGGCAGAATACAAGCCAAGAGGACGCGGGAGGAGAGCATATGGCATATTGCAAGAGCTGCGGCGCCTATATCCCGGACGGTGGAGGCGCCTGTCTGGCCTGCGGCTACGATGAGGCAGCCAAGGCGAAAACCAGTCAGAAACCCGGCGGCAGCGCTGCTGCCAGCCAGAAGCAGAGCGACGATATGCGACAGCTCCTGGAGAAGCACCGTCGGCAGCAGCAGGAGCAAGCCCGCCGCTGGGCGGAGCAGGAGCAGGCCCGGCGCAAGCAGCAGGAGCAGAACCAACAGTGGGCGGAGGAGGAGTATGCCCGCCGCCAGGAGGAGAAGGAGCGGCAGGCCCAGCAGTACGTAAACCGGCCCGCCAGCGCCCGCCCCGAAAGCGCCGCCTCGTCTCAGGGCAACAAGGCTCTGGCCTGCCTGAGCTATCTGGGCGCGCTCTGCGCCCTGCCCTATTTTCTGACGCCCCAGGATCGCTTCGCCCGGTATCACGCCAAGCAGGGTCTGAAGCTCTTGCTCTTCGGCATCGCGGCGGATGTGCTGGGCGGGCTCACAGGCGTGGGCTGGATCCTGTCTCTGTTTCGTTTTTACTTGATGTATAAGGGCATCAGCGCCGCGTCTCAAGGACGGATGGAGCCTCTGCCCTACATCGGCGATTTGGGAGAGAACAACTGAACGACTCTTTGCTAGACACGGCTCCAACAAGCGGGCGCGGATATCTCCGCGCCCGCTTGTATTTTGTGGTTGAAAACTGATTACAACACAAGATTTAGAAGTTAAAAAAGTTCTGCAGAAAAGCGTCAAAAAAGTGTTGACAAAGACGCCGCCTTGGTGCTATATTTACAGTCACCCCCGGAAAGACGGGGCGTCGCTGCGCACGCGCAAAAATCGGGAAATTCCATAAAAAATTTCTTGACAAGGGCTGTGTCGCTGTGTTATTATAATCGAGCTGTCGCCTTTTAGGGAGGCAGCGAGAGCGTGCACCTTGAAAATTGAACAATGCAAGAACAGCTTATGCAA